>JBHHWX010000102.1:0-14370 GCA_046756745.1 bacterium
TTGAATTGAATGACGCCACAGGCAAATGACATGTCTTGTCGGTTTGAGGCGAAGCTTCGCTATATTATTACTATCGGGGTAACATGATGAGAGCCTTCTGTATATTTCTCCACCTCATATTATCGGGTTTGTTGTTTTCTCAAGAATTTTGTCTCATGCCTCCCGCAGGACCGCCGGGACCTATGAACTTTGAAACGGAACAACTTTTGAAGCAAAGCGGGACTTTTTTTTCCGAAATGAGCCATCCCAGTAAATTCGTGAGCAAGGGGCAAGCGCGCGGCGTCTGGCAAGCTTTGATCATTCTGATCGACTTTCCCGATTACCGCTGGAATCACCGCAGCGATGGCAATTTTTTCAATGACGATACCCTTTACACAAAGCGGCACTACGAGAACATGCTCTTCAGCTTGGATTCGTTTAGGAATCCGTACAGTCAAAACGAATACACCGGCAGCATGCGCGACTTCTATTTGGAGAATTCATACGGACAGTTCGACTTAACCGGAGTTGTGACGCTTTGGTACACAGCTTCGCAGCCGCTTTCGTATTACGCTGACGACCGTTCCGGCTTTGGTTCCTACCCTCGAAGCTCCGGACGTTTGGTTGAAGAAGCCGTAATATTGGCTGACCCCAACGTGGATTTTAGCCAGTTTGATAATAACGGCGACAGCAGAGTGGATGCGCTATTTGTCGTACACGCCGGTCCGGGCGCTGAGGAAATTTATACTGTGAATTTCCCTGAACACACAAATTATCTCTGGTCGCATAAATCCTCCATCTCATCTGTGGTGAAAGATGGCGTCACGGTCGCGGGTTATACGTTGGAACCTGAAAACGGCGCTATCGGCGTTTTCTGCCATGAATTCGGCCACGCGTTAGGGCTTCCGGATTTGTATGATACCGACAATTCCTCCGAAGGCATCGGTGAATGGGGCCTCATGGCCGCCGGCGGCTGGTGTCATCGAACCGGCGATTTAATCGGGACGTCGCCGGCGCATTTCACCGCCTGGAGTAAGGAAGCTCTTGGCTGGCTTCAGCCGGTCAACATCACCCAAAATAACCTGCAAAAGGAAATCCCGCCGGTTGAAACGCATCCGGCTGTTTACCGGCTTTGGACCGACGGCCAGGCCGGAGGCGAGTATTTCTTGATCGAAAACCGGCAAAATATCGGTTTCGACGCCGGACTGACCCGCCGTCAAAAAGACTTTCATCTTCCCGATGCTCACGGCCTCATTATTTATCATGTCGATCATTCCGGAAGCCAGTTCAACGAGCTCCGAAGGGTCATCGATGTCGAGGAAGCGAGTCCTTTTTTTGATAACGAAAATCCGATTGAGCAGCTCGATTTGCAGCGTATTTTACCGACACATGAATTTCTCATCAACGGAAATCGCGGCGACAATGGGGATCCTTTCCCAGGCTTTAGCGGGGTAAATTCTGCTTTCAATGACTACACTGGAGAACGCGACCGGATGGACTTTGATGAAAACAGCGTCCCCAATTCTCATGACAACGACGGTTTGCCGACGTCTGTGGCCGTCGCTAATATCCGAGAGGTTGGCGTTGCTATTGTGGCGGATTTGTTTGTGAGTCAAGCTACTTCGGTGGTTCATCCCGATGTCAGCGTTCCTTCTGAGTTTGACATGCTGCAAAATTACCCCAATCCATTTAATCCGGAGACAGAAATTCGTTTCTTAATCCCGGCCTCTCAACCCGGCGGCATCCGGGTTCAACTGAGTATTTATAATCTGAAAGGCGAACGCGTCAAATCGCTGCTTGCAGAGAATAAGTTACCCGGAGCCTATTCCGCCGTGTGGGACGGGACAGATGATTTGGGAGGTCGGGTGTCTAGCGGACTTTATTTCTACCGTTTCCGGTCGAAACTCTTTACAAAAACCCGCAGGATGTTATTGCTCAAATAAAATCACACATCGTAGATTGCATATCGTAACCCGGACAAGCCTCGAAGATTTAACAACCGAACAAAAATAATAAATGAACCCACAGATAATTTATTTAAGTGTCTGAATGAAAACTCGAAAAATGCGCGATTCAAAAACTTCTTTGCGAAGGCGTCCCGCCGAGCCAAGCAGGAATTCACCCTCAGCCAGGCGGCGTTCGGGAAGAGATGGTCGTTTTCGTACAGAGACTATTTTATGGCAGAAATTTTACCGATGAGGAATTAAATACCCCCTGAACGTGTTGAATAGAGTACAGAAATTAAAAGGTGCATAAACTAAGCCGTAAGGAGAACTGATGTCTATGAAACTGAATACCCGTCTCGCGAATATCGCACATGCCGTTCGCAACCGCTTCCGTAAAGGGATCCGGACACGCGACGCAATCGGAATTTCCATTATGTTACATCTCCTCATTGCACTGTCTTTGGCGTCGTTTTTAGTGGGTACGCTCTACGGTCCCCCGCACGATCAGGATACTGTTATCGAATTTGATCTAGTTACACAAGAGATTTCGACACACGCAGCCGATCAGATTGCAGGGCAGAATGCACAGAAGACTGCCGGCGTAGCCAAAGCAACGAGCCAAACTTCCGGTTTTTCGCAAGAGGCCTCTGATAAAAAAGCGGTTCTCATGGCTTCTTTGGGAAGTTTGAGCGACTTGAAGGCGTCGTTCAAATTTGTCATGAACCAGGTTTCCTCCGATTCCATGGGTATTGCACCGATGCAGGGCAGTGTACCGAGTACAGCTTTCTTCGGCGGTGCGTTCGGAGAAGGAAACGACGGCCATGGTGGATTTAGCTTTGGAGTGTGTGCACCAAGTCCGCGATATTAAATCGTGGCCTCTTCAATAAAAAGGCGCTTCATTGTAAGCGCCTTTTTTATTGGCGTTCGGCTCAATGCATTTATAAGATTGCTCACCCCGACAAAGTAATTTCCAAATGAACTTGTTAAGTCTTCACCTTCTTGCTTCTCGTTTTGTTGCTTCGGTGATATCTATTGTTTTATCCAAAATCTCTCCAAAATATTAGTTGTCTTATGGCTAACATTTTTCTATATTCTGAGCGGTTCAGAGTTTAAATTGAAGGGATGTAGAAAAATGGGTTTCGTCTCTCCTGGTTGTCACCGGTTGTGTTTCCCGGGATTCTTTGTTTTCGTTGTTCTCCTTATCAGCAATTCTTTCTCACAAGAGATGCCGTATCAAACAAGGCCGCCGGAAAAAAATGAACGGTGCCTTGTGTGCGGGGTCGCTTTGACCCCTGACGACATTGTCCTCATTGTGCGGGGCCGGCGTGTGCCTCTCAATCAAGCGATGGTGGATTCGTTCTTGAATAATCAGGAAGAATATTTTGCTAAACTACAGCCCAAAAGCGCTTTGTTTCAAGAAAACCTCCAGGCGCCGCTTGGGTCATCACAAGGCGGAATGAGTTTGGGCTGGTTTTTATTCGGAGCTTATATACTCATCGCGTTGACGTTTAGCGGTCTCAGCGGGAATGCCGCTATCGTCAAAGGCTTACCTCCGATTCCACACTTTTTCATCGGCTTTTTTTTCAGTTTGTTTGGTTATCTTTATGTTCTGACCCGTCCCGAAGCCGCAGATAAAGGACACATTCCCAAAGGTTTGACCAAAGTTCCTGTGACGAAAGCGCCTATTGTGTGTCCTCAGTGTGGTAACACCAACCATCCCACAGCGACAGGCTGCTTACAGTGCAAAGCCCAGCTCGAACCGGCCTGGGAGTCTGAAATAAATCGTGCAGATTAATTGTGAGATGTGAAATGTGAGACGGCCCTTCCTAAACACACCCTGTTTTGTGTTGAGGCTGTTGGTTTGTTCATTGTGATTTGCAGTTTGAGATTTATTTGGGATTTGTTGTTTGATGTTTTACGAATAATTCGAGCCTGAGGATGGTAATGGAGATGTCATTGAAAAACACTTCTTTTTTAAAGAGAATAAGGGAGGGCTTTGTCTCTATTTTGCATTCCGGCAGCAGCCAGAATGAAAGGCCGGTTCTCAAAAAATATAATGAGAGCAATGTTGCCGGACTGTATATCATTGGCGATCTGGCAGGGGCTCCGGTCATAAAATATGCCATGGCCCAGGGTCATGATGTTATCGAACACATCGCATCCTTACCCGGCGCGGTTGCAAAAGAGAAATCCGATATTTATGATGTGATTATCATTGGCGCCGGGGCTGCAGGGTTGAACGCCGCTCTGCAAGCCAAGGAGCGTCAGATGAATTATCTGGTGTTGGAAAAAGAACACATCGCCAACACGATTGAGAATTTTCCGGAAGGAAAATGGGTCTATGCCGAGCCTGATGTTCAGCCTCCGAAAGGAAAACTTTGGTTAGATGGCGCAACAAAAGAGGATTTAGTCAAACGCTGGCATCAAATCATCAAAAATAACCAATTGAACATCCGGACAAAAGAGGGTGTGCGAGGATGCACAAAGCAAGATGGCCTTTTTCACATCACCACCGATAAAAGCGACTATCAGAGTAAACGGGTTGTTTTAGCAACCGGGCAACGCGGCAATCCACGTAAACTGAATGCACCCGGAGAAGACGGGAAACATGTGTATCATCGACTCTATTCTCCGCGAAAATACAAGGATGAGAATATTTTAGTGGCTGGCGGCGGCAACAGTGCAGTCGAGGCTGCGATTACTTTGAGCGAACAGAATCACGTCACTCTTTCCTATCGCAAAGGCGAGTTTAGCCGGATTTTTAAAGACAATGAAAAAAAACTCAACGATCAAATCGCTGCCAAAAAAATAGAGCCTGTTTTTAATTCGAATGTTTCTGAATTCGGAGAAAAAGAGGCGACGTTAAAAATCACTGGCAACGGTTCCAAAGAAACGCGCAGCGTGCCTTATGACCATGCTTTTGTGCTCATCGGCGCGGATGTTCCGCGAAAGTTCCTCAAGTCTTTGGGCCTGAGAATGGAAAACGAGTGGCAGGGCAGTATTCTGCGTTCGGCGGCGTTGACTTTGTTGGGATTTACCGGTCTGTGGATTCTTGGCATGCGTTTTGGCTCTCAGCCATCTTTATTGGGACTCGATCTCTCCGTTATCCCAAGCTGGATCGGTTTGCCTGTCTTCGCGACCGGTTTCCTGGGTCTCATTCAGTTCGGCCGAAAGGGCGATCGCTTTGCTTGGCTCGGTCTGTCTTTTTTTATTTGGTACACGGTCTACGCTGCGAAAGTTGGCAAGGGAGAAGAGTTCTGGCCTTACAAAGATTGGGGATACCAACTCCTGTCGTTTTTTGACCGGCCCTGGTCGTTCTGGTACACGGTGCTGTACACGACCTTGATGACGGTCTTTGGACTGCAAGCGTTGAAACGTTGGGGCCTTGACCACAAAGACAAATTTCAAATTTGGCGTTTTGTGAGTCTGCTAAGCTTTCAGTGGATTCTATTTTTTCTGATTCCTGAGTTTTTGTTTCAAGCAGCGGTCAAATACCAGTGGGTAGGGGAGAGCTTGGCGAGCGATCCCACTTTTACTGAGCAAGCTTGGCGCAGTTATGGCATCGTTCTAGCCTGGCCTCTTTTCTTCTATACCTTTTTTTACAATCCTCATCAAATCTGGGTGATTTGGGGCATTTTGCTGACTTTTGTGATTATTCCTGTATTCGTGCTTTTCCATGGCAAGCGCTACTGTTCCTGGATTTGTGGGTGCGGCGGCCTGGCCGAGACGTTCGGAGACCGGTGGCGTCATCTTGCGCCGAAGGGAAAGACCTCTGTCAAATGGGAGTGGATGAATCTGGCTGTTTTGATCTTCGCAAGCGTCGTCACTGTTTTGGTTTTAATAAAAGATTTTTACGGCGTTTTTTATGGCGTTGCAGATTGGGGCGTGAGTATTTATCGAATTTATGCTGATATTTGGTTGGTCGGTATCTTGCCGGTTACGCTTTATCCGTTTCTTGGCGGTAAAGTCTGGTGCAGGTATTGGTGCCCGCTGGCAAAGATGATGCACTTACAATCGAAATGGTTTTCGAAGTGGAAACTCAGCAAATTCAAAATTGTGCCGAATGATAAATGTATCGGGTGTTATGAATGCTCGCGAAATTGCCAGGTCGGAATCGATGTGATGAGTTATGCTTTGAAACAGTATGTGCTGGACAATGAAACGAGCTCGTGCATTGGCTGCGGTATCTGTGTCACTGTCTGCCCGATGGACACGCTCAGCTTTGGCGCGTCAGCGTAATTATCTAGCGAAGCTTCGCCTCAAACCGACAAATAATGTCATTCGCCTGTGGCGTCATTCAAGGCACATGAGAATGAACTAATGACGTCGACAGACAAATGACGCCGAAGGCATATGACAGACACTTACCTTGTCATTTCGCCTCGCTGTTATTTGCTGAAAAACTTGCGATGTTTGCAAAGTTTTTTGGTTCTCAATATCTAAGTCACAGCCCGGTGAAGCTGGCGACCGACGGCAATGGGGAGGTCGTTTTGAATTGAGGAGAGAAGATAGAAGATGGAGAAATCAGGGGGCGAATGAGATGGAATTCCGCTGTTTTTTTGCCGTTCCAGGCCGATTTTGTTTTACCATTAAAAATATGAAAGGATACAAATGATTCTTGCAGGTGATGTCGGAGGGACAAAGGTACGTTTGGCGTTATATGAGCATGATGGAAGTCGTTTTGTACGCGGTAGAACCGAAACCATCGCGAGCGCAGAATTTTGCAGTTTAGAAGACGTGGTGAACGTTTTTATCAGAAATGTGAACAAACCGATTGAGGCAGCTTGTTTTGGCGTGCCCGGTCCGGTCATAAACGGGTCCTCACAGGCAACTAACTTAACCTGGAAGATGAGCGAAAAAGCGCTTGTGGAAAAAACCGGTTTGCATAAAGTAAGGTTGGTTAACGATTTGTTCGCAACGGCGGCTGCTGTGCCTCATCTCACAGAGGAAGAGCTTCTCATCTTGCACCGGGGAGAACAATCCGAAGATGATACTTTTCGCTGTGCAGTTTTGGCCCCAGGGACCGGCTGCGGCCAAGCGTTCCTCTATCGTGAATCCGGACGGGATCACATTTACGCCTCTGAAGGAGGGCATGTAAATTTTGCTCCACATACGGAAATTGAAATCGAGCTGCTCCTGTACTTGAAGTCCAAATTCGGTCGCGTGAGTTACGAGCGCATTTTGTGCGGGTCAGGTCTGATGAATATCTACACATTTTTAAAAGAGCGCCATCACGCGGAAGAACCGGATGAATTGGGAGAGCGCTTGCAGAACGAGGATCCGGCGGCTGTCATCACCACCACCGGTTTAGCAGAGCAGTATGAAATTAGTGTACGGACGCTTGATATCTTTACATCTATTTTAGGCGCCCACGCCGGAAATTTAATGTTAACTTATCTGGCGATGAGTGGGATTTACCTTGGCGGGGGGATTCCGCCTAAAATAATAAAGAAATTAGCAGATGGCACCGTTCGCGATGCCTTTTTAAACAGAGGCCGGTTATCGAATCTTTTGAGAAAATCTTCGTTGTTTGTTATCAAAGACGATCATGCGGCATTGTTGGGTGCGGCCCATCGGGCGCATATTTAGGCGCTTGGCGCCGTACATCGACAAAACTTTGCCGATGTTGTAAAATTCATTTATTTAAGCAGTTTGAGTAGAGTAGGCAATAAGCAGTAGGCAGTAAGCAATTAAAAAGATCATGTTTTTTGCCTATTGCTTACTGCCAACTGCCTACTTTGACGGCTGCAATTTTTAAAATCACAACTGCTCCAACGGAGCCGCCTTTTCGCAGTGCTGTCTGCGAAAAGACTTAGTGTCTGAACGATAGCATCGTTTTTTACAGTGGACCAATGAGGAGCTTTGTATGACCCATCACGATGTTGACCCCTCCGAATTATCCGGTTATCAATCTGCAGCGGCACGGGCTTTAGATGATCTGACAGCAGACCGGATCATCCCTCGAATTTGGGGAGGCGATCATACCGTTTGGAAGCCGAAGCCGGACGAAATCCGAAACCGCCTCGGTTGGTTGCATTCCCCGGAATCGATGCGCAATGGTCTCCCTGAAATCGCAAGCTTTGTGAGTGAAATCAGGAAAGCCGGGTTCACGCACACACTTCTGCTCGGGATGGGCGGATCGAGTTTAGCTCCGGAAATGTTCCGAAGAACTTTTGGGCTTAAAGAGGCCTTTCCGGATCTGTCTGTGCTGGATAGTACGGATCCCGGCTTCATTCTTTCCTGTCAAAAAAAACTGGATCTGAATAAAACACTTTTTGTGGTTTCGACCAAATCGGGCGGCACGGTGGAAACGCTTTCGCTTTATAAATATTTTTATCACGAAGTCACTAAAGCTGTTGGAAAAGACGCCGGACGCCATTTTGCAGCGATTACCGATCCAGGAAGCCAATTGGTTGATCTTGCGAAAAAGGGTGGCTTCCGTAAAACATTCTTAAACGATCCCAATATTGGCGGGAGGTTTTCGGCCCTTTCTTATTTTGGGCTGGTCCCGGCCAGTCTCATCGGCATGGATCTGGACAAACTCCTGAATCGTTCTGCTCAGATGGCTGTGGATTGCCAAGAGCCGGCTGAGGCCAATCCAGGCGCTTGGCTGGGTGCGGTCCTGAGTGCGCTGGTTTTAACAGGCAGAGATAAAATGACTTTTGTCGCCTCGCCGGCTCTCGCGCCCTTTGGCGCCTGGGCAGAGCAGCTCATTGCAGAGAGCACGGGTAAAGAAGGCAAAGGACTTTTACCTGTGGATGGAGAAGAGTTAGTCGATCCCCAAATGTACAGGGACGACCGGTTTTTTGTTTATCTGCGTTTGGATAGCGACAGCACACACGATGCTAAAGTGCAGGCGTTAAAAGACGCGGGCCATCCGGTCATTCAATTGAATTTGCAAGATGTTTATGACCTCGGCGGTGAGCTTTTTCGCTGGGAAATGGCAACCGCAGTTGCAAGCTGGCGTTTAGAAATCAATCCCTTCGACCAACCGGACGTGGAGTCGGCTAAAGTGCAGTCCCGGAAAATGATGGCTGCTTTCCAAGTAGAAGGAAAATTGCCGGAGGAGCGGCCAAATTTGGGAAGTAATGGGATAAAGGTTTATTTTGGGGCCGCCGCTGAAAGTTTGAGTGAGACCCTAAGGCGTTTTCTGGATGCGAGAGATCGAAGCTATATTGCCCTCCAAGCCTACCTGAACCCGTCCAAAGAAACGGATGCCGCACTGAATTCTCTTCGAAACCGCCTGCGCGAAAAAACCAAACTCGCGACGACGGTTGGCTACGGTCCGCGGTTTCTGCACTCGACCGGGCAACTTCACAAGGGCGACTCCGGCCGGGGTCTGTTCATTCAAATCACCGCCGACTCTGCAAGCGATATAGCGATACCGGATCGACCTGAAGCTGAAACGTCAACGATTACGTTCGGTGTCTTGAAAATGGCGCAAGCTCTTGGCGACCGCCGGGCCTTGCTCGAAAAAGGCCGGAAGGTTATTCGGTTTCACTTGCAGAAAGATGTCATTGAGGGACTGAACCAAATAGAAAAAGCGCTTTTATGATTCTGTTGATTGATAACTCTGTCAGGGTTAGAGTCTTACAAGAATGTCTGTATAGGGTATGTATAAAATGTATCATTATGCAAATAGTGCATAGCATTAACCCTGACAGAGTTATTCTACAACGTCTTTTATAAGCTCTGAGAATTGGACAGCAGCGCCTGTTTCGAGTGCATAATGAAATGATCGACAGCTCTGATAATCATCAGAACCAAGGCCGCAAACCCAAATAGACTCAAATCCAGATGTAATCCGGTTAAGAATGTGTTGACCGCGGCGAAAATTTCCAAATCGAGAAATTCTTGGATGCTGCCAAACCACGACAGAATCGGCGTCATGTCGATAAAATACAACGCAGCTCCGAGAGCTGAGATGAAAGCCACGAACGAGATCAGCACGAGGACTCCCCAATGAGCCGCCTTGGATGTCTGCGGCTGGATTTTTCCGAGAACCGATTCCGCAAAGTTTTTAGATAGATCGAATCCGGTCTCCTGTTGCAATTCTGTGAACAAGATCTCGTATTGCTGGACTTCATAGCGACATCGAGCGCATTTGTTCAGATGCGACGGCACCCAGTGATAGTCAGAGGCATCTTTGTTTTCGAGATATTCTTGAATGATTTCTTCATTCAAATGCCTTAATAACATAAATCCTCCTGCTGATATTGTGACATGAGCCTTTCTTTCAGCATTTTTCTTGCACGGAACAGGTAGCTCTTAACCGTACCTTCCGGCAGACCCAGAATTTCGGTAATTTCGGCGTAGCGCATTTCGTCGAGATGATACAAAGTCAATATTGTCCGGAATTGCAGCGGCAGTTTTTCTATTTCCGCCTGCAGCTTGGATGACAAGTCTTTTTTCGCAGCATAGTCTGCAGGAGAATAGAGGTCGGGCACACAATTGTCTATTGATTCATCGGGTGCGGTCAAATCGTCAAACAGTGGGACGGCCTTTTTCTTTAAATGGTTAAGACACGTGTTATAGGCAATTTTGGCGATCCAGGTAGAGACTTTCGATTCAAACTGAAATTTTGCTAAATTTTTATAGACCTTAATAAACACATTTTGACAAACATCTTCCCGGTCGAGGTCGTTTGGCACCATTCTGAAAACGATGTGGCACACCAATCTTTGATATTGACGAATCAGAGTTGGAAAAGCGTTCGGCGTTCCGGCTAAAATTTTATCGATTAATAGTTTGTCGTTTATCATAGTCGCGGCCACTTATTATTTGACAGATAAAGCGGCATTTTGTTGCTGTTTTATTTTAAATAACCTGCAACAATTTCATCGATACTTTGTCAGATGAGTCAGGTATCTACAGTAAAGAAAAAAATAAAAACACAAATAACAATTCAAAAGTATCATTCGGGAGTTTAATATGGTTGCCGCAATCATTGTCGCGATAGTTTTTATTTCGTTAGTTACGGTTATCAAAATGTTTTTAGACAATGCTGTCAAAAAAAGATTGATAGAAAAAGGTATGGTCGATGAAAACGTCAAATATCTCCATGCGATGTCTTTTCAAAATCAAGTGCCTTCGTCTTTGAAGTGGGGTATTGTTTTAATCGCTATCGGGTCCGCTGTCTTGTTTGGTCAGTTAGCGCCTTACTCCATGCAAGAGGAGGTCACCGCGAGTGGCATGCTCATCATGGCCGGCTTGGCGCTCATCGCCTATTATTTTATCGCGAACAGACTGTTTAAAGATCGTGCAGAAACGAAGTCACAGTAAAGTCGAAATATCGTTATCATTTTTTTGGCTAAAGGGAAATTTGACGTCAGGTAACCTTTTTAAGTCAAGAACGTATAACTCTTAATTCGTGATTGAACGAAAACGTAGTTTTTTTTGCTGTCATTGCGAGCGCTTCTCAGCGAAGCAATCTCCGTCTTAGGCACGGCAGGAGATCGCTTCGGCAAAAAACGCCTCGCAATGACAGAGCGTTAGATGAGTTTTCGGCCAATTGGATTCCCGATAAAAGCACTCGGGAATGACATTTTGCAACAGAAACTAATGAGAGTTTGATTTAAGTAATTTCATCGGGAAATATCTATGAAAAAAGTGCTATTCGCTCAGGTACTCATTCTAAGTTTCCTTGTGTCCAAGTCGTACACTCAGGATATTCTTACCGATATTCACAATATCAAACCCGCGGAAATAAAAATACAAGGGTTTGGGCTCGACCGGGATCAGGAGGTTAAGATTGAAGGTGTTGGGTTTCAGGGCCCGAAACGGCGCGGACCTCTTTTAACCCGGGCCTGGATCTTGGATTCCCGGACCCGAGAAGTCGTGTGGGACATTGAAGACGCCGACACGGAAAGACAAGGGCGCAGGCTCGTTAAATTCGAAGATCGTCTCGAGCTCCCGGAAGGAGACTATGAAGTCTATTATTCTTCGTTCCTCTTTGTGTCTTCTTCCGGTCACGAAGGTTTTTGGGGACGTGTTTACAGAGAAATTTTTGATGATGAAGACTTGGAAGATGATTACGACCATTTCAAAGATGCGATGCGTTCATTCCACGTTACCGTTACCGGGATAGGAAAACGTTACCGTGAGGAGGATATCCCTAATTTACACAAAGCGTTTACTCGGAATGCCTTTGTGACCGTGACCAAAGTGCACGACGATGCCCAAGAGCGGCGCTGCTTTGAGCTGCAAAGACCGACGGATATCCGCATCTATTCAGTCGGAGAAGCAAGAAAGGACGGTACATTCGATTACGGCTGGATCATCAATTCGGCAACCCGCGAGCGGGTCTGGAAAATGACCCTCCGGAATTCCGACCACGCCGGCGGCAGCCGTAAGAACCGTATCGTCAATGAAGTCGTCACACTTCCGGCCGGGCGTTATCTGGCGATATTTGTGACTGACGGCTCCCACTCCTATGATGGATGGAACTCGCCTCCGCCTTATGATCCCCAGTTTTGGGGGATAACCCTTTCTGTGGTGGAGCCTTCCGAGCGCCGCCAAGTGAAATTAGTCGAGGATCGTGACCGGGAAGAGGGAGACGTCATCGTTGAGCTGACCCGTTTGCGCAATGATGAGTTTCGCTCAAAAGGCTTTCGCTTAAAGAATCCGGTGAAGGTGCGTATTTATGCTATCGGAGAGGGCAGAAGAGGAAAAATGTTCGACTATGGTTGGATCGTCAACGACCAGACACACAAGAAAGTCTGGAAAATGGTTTATGGAAACACCGAACATGCCGGCGGCGATGAAAAAAACCGTCTTTACGATGGAGTCGTTAAGTTGGATAAAGGAGACTACATCGTTTATTATATGACGGATGATTCCCATTCTTACTGGGATTGGAATTCCGCGCCCCCTTATGATAAAGATGGGTGGGGAATCAAATTGATGGGCGCAAGCGAAAGTTTTAATAGCAGTGATGTCACCGATTATGAACCCAAGAGAAATGGGGCGATCTTGGCGCGTTTGGTTCGTATCCGTG
The DNA here is from genome assembly GCA_046756745.1 of bacterium. Taxonomy (GTDB): domain Bacteria; phylum Zhuqueibacterota; class Zhuqueibacteria; order Oceanimicrobiales; family Oceanimicrobiaceae; genus JBHHWX01. The sequence continues at coordinate 12,922 of JBHHWX010000102.1, forward strand.
ACCACGAACGGGAAAGACAGCGGTTTACTATAGAGAGGCAGAGCGAAATCCGTATTTATGCCATCGGTGAGGGCGCCAGGGGAACGATGTACGACTACGCCTGGATAGAAGATGACGATGGCCGGGTTGTTTGGGAAATGACCTACCGGAAAACTCGCCATGCCGGGGGAGCAAATAAAAATCGACTTTTCGATGAGATTGTTTTTTTGCAACCTGGCGAATATGTACTTTACTACGAATCGGACGATTCCCACAGTTTTGATGATTGGAACGATTCTCCTCCCGACGATCCTATCCATTGGGGCGTGACCCTTTATCGTGTTAACGATAAGTGAGTCCCTGTAACACGACATTTATGTTGTGTTACGCATGCTGTATCGCAGACTTCCAGCCTGCCGGCAAGATGCCTGCATGACACCCACCCGTAACTCACCGATTACAAATTGCCAAAATTGACTTGGAATGTTATTGACAATAGAGCGAAAAATCGCTACTTTAAAAACTTAATTTCATTGATTTTTTGGGTCAGCAGGCTGTATGATTTCTAAAGGAAAAATTCTCTGGGTGGATGATGAGATTGAGCTCTTACGCTCTCACATTATCTTTCTCGAGGAACGAGGGTATGAAGTCACACCTGTGACAAACGCCGACGATGCGCTCGCACTCATCAAAAAGACTCCTTTTGATATCGTGCTCCTCGATGAGATGATGCATGGCAAGGATGGTCTGACGGCGCTGAACGAAATCAAAGAGGAGTCTGCCGCATTACCGGTGGTTATGGTGACCAAGAATGAAGAAGAAAGCTTGATGGAAGATGCTATTGGAAATAAAATTGACGATTATCTGACGAAGCCTGTCAATCCAAGCCAGATACTATTAACCTGCAAGAAAATCCTCGAAAGGTCCAAAATTACAGGCGAACGGATCTCCAGAGATTACATCTCGGAGTTTAATGAGATTTCGAATATGTTGTCGCGTCACCTCGGATGGCACGATTGGGTCAAGATATACGGGATGCTTTGTGAATGGGAAATTGAAATGGATTCACATCGAGGATTGGGACTCAAACAAACTCTGCGAGATCAGTTAAAAGAGTGTAATGCCGAGTTTGGAAAATTCATCGAGAAATATTATCCATTGTGGCTGCAGCATAGCGAGGATGCGCCGATTTTATCGACGGATCTCGTAAAAAAATATGTGCTTTCTCTTCTAAAGGACAATAAGCAAGTTGTCTTTTTAGTCATGGACAATTTACGTTTCGACCAATGGCTCACAATAGAACCTTTGCTGTTTCCTTGTTACAACATTAAGCGCGACACCTATTGCTCGATTTTGCCAACGGCTACGCCCTACTCCAGAAATGCGATTTTCAGTGGTCTTTTTCCCAGTGAGATAGCCGAAGCCTTTCCGAGATTTTGGATCCAAGGCGATAAAGACGATCTAAGTCGA
>JBHHWX010000103.1:0-14349 GCA_046756745.1 bacterium
GGTAACTTGTCCGGCTCGAGCGTCGCTGCTGTTTCACAGCATCGATTGTTGATCGGTTCAGTGTTTGATGAACATTTTCTTGTGTGCGGGATGAGCGATATGACCGAAATAGGGAAATAGGGGGAATAGGGGAAATCCGGATTTAACCCTCGTACGGCGAAGCCGTAAATAAAATGACTGTACAAACTAAGTTCCAACCATTCAACAGGATTATTGGATTACTGGATTAATGGAGTCAAAGACGTGCGAGGATGGTCAGCTCAGTTCTTGAAGTCACAATAATCCAGTCATCCAAAAATCCATTAATCCGTTTGCGGATGGCTTGATTCCTGAAAAAAGTCTGAAATTTTGTGCAAATCGTAGGTGGTAATAACAATTAAGGAGGAGAAAAGATGCGAACCGTGTTTTTGAATATCATGCTATCGTGCTATTTTCTGTTGGGCTGTACCATTGAAGTGGAAAATCCCAAAAACATCCCGGAGCCGGAATATTTCTTGACCAGCGATCAAACCCACAATAAGTTCAGCCGCGGCATCGCGCCTGTTGTGACGGTGCCATCCGGTGCGGTGATACAGGTGGAAACGGAGGAAGCCTCGGACAAGCAGCTTTCCATGTCTTCGACTTCGGAAGACGTGCCTAATGTGGCTTTCGATCCGATTCACCCGCTCACAGGTCCGGTCTATGTAGAAGGCGCTGATCCGGGGGATGTTCTCGCTGTGACTTTGCATAAAATCGAGCTGGGTGACTGGGGCTGGTCAGGTGTATTCCCTGGATTCGGATTTTTGACCGATGAATTCACAGAACCCTATCTCAAGACTTTTGTATTGGGAAAGGACAAAAAAGAAGTGCGATTTAATGAGAAGATCCGCATACCGCTGCACCCGTTCGCCGGCGTGATGGGCGTGGCCCCGGATACCGATTCGCTGCTTTCCACGATTCCTCCGCGTGCTAACGGAGGGAATATGGACGATCCCAATATCACGGAAGGTTCGACTGTTTATTTTCCGGTCTTTGTGCCCGGGGCGCTTTTTTCTATTGGCGATACCCATGCGGCGCAAGGTCTCGGCGAGGTCTGCGGCACGGCTATCGAGGCGCCGATGCGTATTATTTATCAGGTGAAAGTGCTTAAAGGGAGAGATTACATCAAGGAGCCGCAGTACGAAACAGACGATTATTATGCAGTGACCGGTTTTGCCCCCACGATAGACGAAGCTGCGAAAAAGGCGACGCGCTTCATGATCGATTACCTGCAAGCGGAACATGGACTCGAGCGGACTGAGGCTTATGTTCTCTGCTCTCTGGCGGCAGACTTGAAAATCGCAGAGGTCGTGGATGTGCCGAACGTGCTCGTGACCATGCACCTGTCGAAAAAAGTGTTGGGGAATTAGACGAATCATTTTGATATACAGTCAATGTGTACTACAAGCCGACAACATTGTGTTTTTTTAACACAGTTTTTTTAAGCCACTGATTTTCACGGATTAAACACGGATTATTGTTTTTGTATTTTGCTTTAACTTTTCCAAGGATTTTCATCATTTACTACTTTGATGAAATTCGGCGTTTCCCTGAAGCAGTTCGACTCTTTGTAGAATTGTTAAGAAATCCGTGTTCATCAGTGTGAATCCGTGGCTAAATATCTTTTTTTAGTTATAGCCTATATTTGGTTGCGGCTCTGCTGCGCTGGGTATCTCTGCGAACTTTGCGTCTCTGCGTTAAAATAAGGTTTTTATTACAGAAAAACTTTTTGTATTTGGTGATATTAATAGTGTCAAATGTTCTATGACGGTAAGCCCAAAAAGGAGGCCGGCATGAAAAAGATCAAACGGCGTGATTTTCTAAAAAAAGGCGCCACGGCAACAGTAGTGGGAGGTTCTGCTTTGCTGTTAGGCTGTGGCAGCCAGGAGCAAACCGGCGATGCTCCCGCGGTGCACACCGGCAAAAATGTCCGGTGGCGCATGGTTACCACTTGGCCGCCGCATTTTCCGGTGATGGGAGAAGGCGCGGAATTGATGGCCCAGTGGATCGACGACATGTCCGGGGGACGGCTTCAGATTCAGGTTTATGGGGGCGGTGAGTTGGTTCCGGCGTTGGAAGTGTTTGAAGCGGTGAGTCAGGGCGTTGTGGAAATGGGACATGGCGTCGCGTACTACTGGGCTGGCAAAGTCCCGGCAGCGCAGTTTTTTGCAGCGGTTCCGTTCGGCATGAATGCGCAACAGATGAATGCTTGGCTCTATTGCGGGGGCGGTTTGCAGCTCTGGGAGGAGCTGTATGCGTCGTTTAACCTGCTGCCCATTCCCGCCGGTAACACCGGGATGCAAATGGGGGGGTGGTTCAACCGCGAGATCAACACCGCCGACGATCTGAAGGGACTCAAGATGCGGATTCCGGGACTTGGCGGCAAAGTCATCGCCAAGGCCGGCGCCACTCCGATGCTGACCGCGGGGGGAGAGATCTACACGAACCTGGAGCGCGGGGTTATCGACGCCACAGAGTGGGTGGGGCCGTATCACGATTACCTAATGGGATTTCACCGCATCGCCAAATATTACTACTATCCGGGATGGCATGAACCCGGCCCGGTGTTAGAGTTGACGATAAATAAATCACAATGGGAGAAGCTGTCCAAAGACTTACAAATGATAGTTCGCACCGCGGCCGCCAGAGCCAACATGTGGATGCTCTCGGAGTTCGAATCCAAAAATCACACGTATCTGCAAAAGCTCATTCATGAAGAAAAAGTGCAAGTGAGAAAATTTCCGGATCAGGTTCTCAAAGCATTAAAAGGGTACACAGACGAAGTGATCGCGGAAATGACCGATCAAGATTCGGTAAGCAAGAAGGTCTATGAATCCTTCGATACCTTTCGGAAGAATGTCTCCTCCTGGGCAGAGGTTTCGGAGCGGGTTTATTATTCGTTGCAGGATGTTTAAGGTCACTTATCGTCGTTCGCACATATATCCTAACGGGTATCTAATTTTTTAATAGTTTTGCCCAAAATCGTTTTGCCTTAATCTCAAACAAAAACAAAGTTCTTAAAGTGGTGTTGAGGCTGTTGTTTTGTTCATTGTGATTTGCAGTTTGAGATTTATCCCCGACAAAAACATTCGGGGACAACCTTGTGATTTGTTATTTGGGATTTCCGGCTTGTTCGAGGTTAGGACGTTCAACGTTTGATCTTGGCAGGCAAAATATAGGGGTAGTCCTTTCCAAGTATCCGGTGTAAAAATCGATCAATTTTTCGAAAGGCCAGGTAAATTCTCCAAATCCAGGCATCCTCTCGATAATAGGATTTCACTTCTGTAACTGAAATTGGTTTGAAGTCACAGTTTTCTATTTCCTCATGGAAGAAATCATTAACGGTTTCCACAAGGGCAGGGATCCATTCGGGCCGCTGCTCCTTGTAAAAATTGGCCGCCAGGTCGATGACCACTTTGCGAAAATCATAGTACCGGTTCAAAATGTCTTCTACGAAAAGCCATCGAATGATCCAGACCAGAAAGGAAGGGGCGGCGCGCAGATACCATTCGCTATCCAACTGTTCCATACCCTCCTTTCGCATTAACGGTGAGCTGGTATCGAGGAAAACCAATTCGATATCTTTAGGCAATTTTGGCTTCTTGCCATCAAAGCCCACGACCCCCCAGTTCGAGATCTGTCCGTCAATGGCGACTTCTAACTCGCTTTCATGTTCCCGGTTGAAATCAAAAACTCTTTTCATCTCTTTCAGCACCGCCCGGATGAGACGCATGGTTTCCTCAGCAGTCATGTGATGAATCACTCGATGACCGATACAATCCGGGGGCAGCTTTTCCTGAATAATGTAAACGGTGACATAATCTTTTGCCTTATCTTTGAGACGGACGGTTGCGCTCGGAACCATATCTAAACCGATGCGCTCTTTCAGCATGCGATAATATTCAAGATGCAGCGTTTCATACCGTTCGGCCTCTGCGTCGGTTTTGAACATAGGAAGCCTTTTGTAGGCAAATTCTTTCTCTGTCTCTGTGTCGATTGCCAGAACCGTACTCATTTCTCCGTAACCCAAGACTTTTGTCGGGATTCCGTTTTTCTCGGGGAAGCGGGGATCTAAATTCTTTTCAAACTGTTTTAGTCGTTCTAGGTTTATTTCCAAATCTACCATTGGATCGCCTTTACAAACTCAGTGGGGACATGTTAATCTTGAACGTCACTTAACTCTTGCACTTGCAGCTTGGCTACGCTATGTTAAATCATCTTTTTCATGGCGTTAAATGCCTTATCCACGCGCTCCAATATTTCATGCGCCAGGCCATCATCAAGGATCAACGGCGGGAGAAACTGCACAACAGCGGGATTATTTCCGGCATATACCATAAAGAGTCCACAGTCATAGGCCGCTTTTGCAAATAAAGGGCCAAAGCGCTCGCTCCTCGTTTCTATCCCCATCATCAGCCCCAACTGTCTCAGACCGACAAACAATTCAGGATATTTGTCCTGCAAGCTGTCAAATCCTTCTCTAAAGATGTTTGCCAATTCCAGGACGTGAGCTAAAAAGGCGGGCTCAGAAGACATTTCAAGGACTTTCAAAGCTACCGGGCATCCGACCTCAGCGCCCCCAAAAGTGGAGATATGAATAAACGGGTCTTGTTGGAAAACCGCTTCGTACGGCTTTTTGAAACAAGTTGCGGTGATCGGATAAATACCGCCGGAGAGACCTTTGCCGATGACCATGATGTCAGGAACCACCTCGAAATGCTCGATGCCCCATAACTTGCCGGTCCTGCCGAGTCCGGTTTGGACTTCGTCAATAATGAGCAGCGTCCCGGACTCATCACAGATTTCTCTCACTTGCGGGAAGAAAGCCGGGTCGGGTATGGGCATGCCATACGTGGCCGGGACGGTCTCGAACAGAATCGCTGCGGTGTCATCATCCAGGGCTTGTTTGATGGCCGCCAGGTTGTTGAAAGGAACGCGGACGAATCCAGGCGCCTGCGGTCCAAAAGGGGCATAGAACTTTTTGGCGCCGGCAGCCAGAGCCAGCCCGGTGTGGCCGTGATACGCGCCTTTCGCAGAGATGACTTTGGTCTTACCGGTATATCCGCGTGCAATTTTGATCGCGAGATCGACGGCTTCGCCACCGCCGACGCCAAAGACCGTGCAGGTGAGATCGCCCGGTGTAAGCTGGGCGAGTTTTTCTGCCAGAACGGCCCGCTGCTCACTGATCAAGTGGTGATTGCCGATATCCAGCTCGTGCAGGCTGTGCCTCAAGGTCTCGATGATTTCCGGATTGCGATGCCCCAGGTTAAACACCCCGCCATTGCAGTGGCAGTTCAGCAGGTGCTTTTTGCCAGCCAAGTCCCGGAGAGAAGGGCCTTCGCGCACCCCGGGTGCAAAGTCAAAACCAGCCAACCTGAAGAATTGTACTTTCCCGGAGGAAACATGCCGGCGAAAGAGGTCAATGACCTCATTTTTGGTATGAGCGTTTACGTACTTAGATTCAGCTTTTCCCAAGTAATCCTCCTGTTATTCATAGCCGTAAAGTCAGCCACAAGAAAGGCAAAACAATTTTGGGCAAAACCATTCACCCCGTGAGACAGGGAACAGAAAAACAAAAACTGATTTTCAACGCAGAGGCGCAGAGGTCGCTGAGATGCGCAGAGTTTTGCTAGTTTGTCTTTCTCTGTGATTTATCAGCGCCTCTGCGTTGAGACAGTTTTGCCTTATTGCAAATGGCTGCAACTTTACTCATAGCGTATACGATCCCCATCACTTCATAATCAAGCGAGTGGAAATCGTCATAGGAATTTGGCTTGGTCTGAACACGAGGCTTAATGGGCATTTCTTCTACACCGTCTTTTTTAATTGTTTTGCCCTTAATCGTTTTGCCTTCCAAGGTGGCTTATTCTTATGCTCGATCTTCTGCTTGCTGATCGATTTCTTGCAGCAAACGCCATAAGAATGTTTGGGACTTTGCAACCACTTTCGGGTCCAGATTGTCGATGACATCCGTTGGTCTGTGCCATTCCGGTAAAGTGCCGTCTCGTCGGAAACTCAGCAGGGTCAGCACTCTGAATCCATGTTTCCCCCCAATGGCGCCTTCGGTGTAAGCGCCTTTGAAACGAAAGGGAAAGGCATCGAGTTCAGGGTGCTCCTCTGCGATACGATCGGCTATCTGCAGCAAGCCGGGATCGCTCGGTGTGGTCCGCAAAAACGTCTCGCTTGTGAGGTAAGCGACGCCTGCGCCCTTGCCGCCAACATTATCGATTGTTATCCAGACCGGTCGTCCCAATTCGTTTTTATGAGCTTGTGCAAATGCATCGGCGCCGTAGCAGCCGACTTCTTCGCAACCAGTGAGAACAACCCACACAACGGTATGTTTGAGCGGCGCCCTTTTTAGCCGCTCTGCCATGCTTAAAGCAACGCTTGCCCCGGAAGCATTATCGTTTGCTCCAACGGTATACGGGGTAAGATCGGCCTGAATGGTGAGTATCAATAGCATAGCGACAATGAGTGTGAGAGGGAGTGAGATGAGACGTAAAACACCGGCAGATGAAGCCGTGCCCATTGCAAAGAGAATCACCAGCGTCACCCCGGACACCAATCCCAGAGGAATAAGAAGACTGAGAAATTTGACCCAGCCATCCGAAGAGAATATCAGAGGGGTTCGATGCGTATCGAGGTGGCCGGTCAGGACCACCTGCTCCTTTACCTCGTCCTCATGCTGGAGTCGCACCCAAACGTTCTGGCTCTTCCCTTTTGGCAGGAGCCAGCGGAAAGGATTCGGCCGAAAGGCCAGCTCCAAAATGGCAGAGAAGAGAGATAAGCCGCCCAGTCCTGCTGCAATGACGGCTCCCCAATTCCAGTTCAGCCAATAAAGCAGTTCGGCAATGAGCAGGAGCATTGCATAAAGAGCAAAAGGGGTGTAGCTTGAACGAGCACTCGTGAAAGTCTCTGTTGTGGGCGCCATTCCGGCCTGTCGCAGGACCCGGTCAGCGTACTGAGCGGCTTCTTTCTCTTTTTGCGTCGTTGAACCGCGTGCTCCAATCGTTTCCACCAAATGCCGTAGGTGGTTCATGGCATCCATAGTTATTTCACTCATTTCTCCTGCTCCGCATCCATAATCCAGATTTCACAATGGGTGATTTTCTTTTTTTGAGCGGCACACAGACCGTCGGCAATTTGGATGGTGTAGTTCACCATCGTATTCTTTGATGTAGTCTATTTTTTGTTGCTGCCGGGTTCGCCAAAAGAAAGAGTTGCAATCGTGGTGTGCATTGCCATTGCGGTTCAACCGTTCGGTGATGATAAAGTTCTCCCACAGCGCCCCCGCATCTGTTCTCATCGCAAGGGGTTGAAAATTACTGATAAGCGTATTACGAACCCCGGTATCCTAAAAGTAGAATTTCTGTTTTTTAGTCAGCTCATTACGCACATTCCGGCTGTAACTTCCCAGGCGGAAAATCACGAACACTTTCTCTAACATTTGCAGGTAAGAAGCAACCATAATGCTGCATGAGCTCGTGCCTTGAAAGTGAATGCAACTGATATTCAAATTTTCGGCCTGTTAGCGGTTCGTTGATCTTGTTGGCGAGTTCAAACGCAGACGAACCGCTGGCGATAACTTGCCGGTCCGGGAAATTATCGACGAGCAGCTTGAGTGTCAGACCGATGTTTTCAACTCTCTGGGCTTCATCGATAAGGAGTAAGCGTTTTTTACCGATAACCCGACTGAGTATAGCATAAAACTTACTCTAATGCAAGATAGTTTTGAAGTATATTTCAAAAAATCAACGGCACAATCGCTTTTTTCTTTCATGTCAAAGGGTAAAAAAATTTAACAAAGCAATGCGGCTGGTCAGGGGATCTTGAATTTACACATGGCAAAACCAAAAGCAATGGATTTATCGTTAACATCAGATTTGTAGAAAATGACAATACTCTTTCTGCTTTATCCAACAGGATGGTGACGACAACGCTCTCGCTGTGCAAAGTACAATAGGAAATTTTTCCTGATGCTAAAATTGGTTGCATCTTTAAGTATTGTCCCTTATATTCAGAAAATTTTAGATGGCTACCTTAACGAACACAAAGCTCGAAGAGTTCTTTGAAAAGTACTTGAGATTTTCGAAGGCTACCATGGCAGAAATTCTTATCTACTCTTAGGCTTTGATTGTAAAGAAGGTGTAAATTCATAAATCATGACTGGCAGTCATGAGGTCGTGGGTTCGGTCCCCTCATCGGCCCCACAAACCTCATTTAACAAGATATTTTGTGAAACAGGGACATAGCTGAAGTTGTGTCCCTGTTTTTATTTTAATCGTTCACAATATTTTGATTTCCGCTCTTGATCATGATTGTTACTATATCGATATGACGCAATATCCAATGAAGTAATATGAAAGAGGAGAATATGGCATTAACAGACACCCAAGTTCACACACCTACCTCTGAAGACATCTCTCAAAACAGCCTGACGATACTGACGAAATCGGCAACAACCATCCGAACACTCGCTATGGACGCAATACAAAAAGCGAATTCCGGGCACCCCGGTCTGCCTTTGGGAATGGCTGATACGGCAGTTGTGCTCTGGGCAAAACATTTGAAGCATAACCCTAGCAATCCAAGCTGGCCGGATCGCGACCGTTTTGTTTTATCTGCAGGGCATGGCAGTATGCTGCTTTACAGTCTTCTCCATCTCACAGGATACGATCTCCCTATGTCTGCACTGAAATCATTCCGGCAGTGGGAGAGCGCAACACCCGGACATCCTGAGTTTGGTATGACGCCAGGGGTTGAAACGACGACAGGCCCATTAGGGCAGGGTCTCGCCAACGCAGTCGGAATGGCGCTGGCAGAGCGTTTGCTGGCCGCACAATTCAATCGTTCGGGTTTTGAATTGGTGAATCATTTTACCTATGTCATTGCAAGTGACGGAGATTTGATGGAGGGCATTTCTCATGAGGCGTGTGCACTTGCAGGGCATCTTAAGCTCGGGAAACTCATTGTGCTCTATGATGATAATGGGATCAGTATCGATGGTTCTACGGACCTGACGTTTAGCGAAGACGTTTTGGCCCGTTTTCGGGCTTATGGATGGCATACTCAAGCTATAGACGGCCACGATATGAACCAGGTCGATTCCGCAATCACTGCGGCAAAATCCGAAACAAGACGTCCATCTATGATTGCATGCAAAACGGTTATCGGTTTTGGCAGTCCCAATCGTGCCGGGACGTCGAAGGCACATGGAGAGCCGTTGGGAGTTGACGAAGTGCGGTTAACAAAAGAGAATCTATCCTGGCCCTCGGATTCTGAATTTTATGTCCCTGAAGATGTTTATGAATTTATGCGTACGGCTCTGCAAAAAGGCGCTGCACAACAAGCTAAATGGGAAGCTCTGCTGACGAGTTATGAAAATTCCTTTCCAGATCTCAGTGTGGATTTCCATCGAGGGGTCAAACGAGAGCTCCCACCGGATTGGGATAAAAAACTGCCGGAATTTACGGGAGAACAAGCCATTGCAACGAGAGCGGCATCAGGTAAATTTTTAAACGCCGTGTCGCCCGGTCTGTCGCAATTGGTAGGCGGGTCAGCCGATCTAACCGGCTCAAACATCACACTGCCAGGAAATGAGACTCATGTGACTCCGGACGACTTCACCGGACGCTACATTTATTTCGGTGTTCGAGAGCATGGGATGGGAGGCGTTTTGAATGGAATGGCATTACATGGCGGTCTTATCCCTTATGGTGGGACATTCCTGGTCTTCTCTGATTACATGCGCCCGAGTATTCGGCTTGCCGCACTTATGGAGCTGCAGGTCATTTATGTTTTCACTCACGATTCTATCGGTTTGGGAGAAGATGGGCCGACGCATCAGCCCATCGAGCACTTAACCAGTCTGCGTGCGATCCCCAATCTGGTTGTGATTCGTCCGGCGGATGCTGGCGAAACGACCGCGGCGTGGAGAACGGCATTGCAGCGTCAGAATGGACCCACTGCGTTAATCTTAACCCGGCAAAAGTTACCTGTTTTTGACCCTGATAGGAAAAATTCGGGGAGTGTTCAAGGCGTTCAAAACGGCGCTTATGTTCTTGACGATAGCAGCTCACCCAAAGTTATTCTTCTCGCCACCGGTTCCGAGGTTCACGTCGCTGTGGAGGCAAAGAAACTCCTGGCAGAAAAACAAGTTCCGGCCCGGGTGGTCTCCATGCCGAGCAGCGACCTCTTTGATAGACAGCCACACGACTATCGGGAAAAGGTGCTACCAGCTCATGTGCGTGCACGAGTCGCAGTCGAGACTGGCATAACATCGAGCTGGCACAAATATGTGGGTGAATTCGGTGAAATCGTGGGGATAGATAGGTTTGGCGCTTCTGCTCCCTATCAGGAGATTTATGACAAATTTGGGATAACTCCGAGGGCTGTGGCTGATGCTGCGATGCGCTCAATTGACAAGGCTCAAAAAACTTACATCGTATCGCTGAAGCTTTGACACGTAACATTCACGAGCTCACCGTCTTTGTACTCGATAAACCACGGCACCGGGATTTGATCATTGAGATTCGAAAAGCCGGCGCCCGGGTGTCCCTTCATACTGATGGCGATGTCATGGGAGCGTTGATGGCAGCCGTACCTGGAACCGGAGTCGACGTTCTCATGGGTATTGGCGGGACTCCTGAGGGGGTCATCTCTGCTGCAGCGGTGAGCGCACTCGGAGGGGGAATGCAAGGGCAGCGTGCCCCGCAAAAGAAAGAGGAGCAGCATATTCTTGCAGAGTCGTTCGGGAATGAAATCAATCAAGTTCTTAATCTTGACGATCTGATTCGAGCAGACGATGCTTTTTTTGCAGCCACCGGAATTACGGACGGACCGTTTTTAGAAGGGGTTCACTATGATCGCACAAGAGGGGTGACCACCCATAGCATCGTGATCAGGGCTATATCCGGCTCGATGCGGTTCATCAAAGGAGTCCACTTACTCAATCCTGAGCACATTTTTGGCAAAACGGGAGTCGATGAGGCGGTCAAGATGGCCATCTCTTAAATTTTATGAATCGAATAACGAAAATCGCACCCTCAATTCTTTCTGCGGATTTTTCTTGTTTGGGTGAGGAAGTAGAGAAAGTGGAAGCGGGTGGCGCAGACATGATACACGTTGATGTTATGGACGGTCATTTTGTGCCCAACATAACCATCGGACCGGTCATTGTGCAAGCGCTTCGACCTCGTACCAAACTTGCCCTTGATGTGCATCTGATGATAGAAAATCCCGAGCGCTATATCGATGCCTTTGCAGATGCTGGGGCGGATTACCTAACCGTTCAGGTCGAAGCATGTGTTCATCTTCATCGTGTTCTGCAACACATCCGCAGCAGAAAAATGAAAGCTGGCGTGGCTCTCAACCCACATTCGCCGCTGTCTACAATCAAAGATGTGCTGCCAGAGATAGACTTGATCCTGATAATGTCAGTTAATCCTGGTTTTGGGGGTCAAACATTTATTCCACAAGTTCTTGGTAAACTCAAAAGAGCTCAACAACTGTTGTATGAAGAAAAACAGACCGGTATAGAAGTCGAAGTGGATGGAGGCGTTAAATTGAAAAATGCCAAGGAAATCATGGAAGCCGGCGCTGAAATACTGGTTTCTGGGTCCGGCATCTTTGGGACTCCCGATCCGGCGGAAGCGGTACGGGAATTCAAACGTCTCTGTGAAGGGTGAGGCAGAAAGTTCGCAGAAATGTACGACTCTGCGATAGATGAATGAGAGCAACTTTAGCCATAGTGTTGTTGTCTTCGTAACGTCCCTACAGTGATAAAGCTATATAAATTTCTGCCGCAATTGTTCTCGCAAGAGAATTTGGAAAAAATCTGTTCGGAATCTTTTTCATCTTTCACGACAAACTTTTTCACGTTTCCACAGGCCTCACAAGTGATGATTAGTTCTTGAACTTCAATGGTCTCCATGCTACCTCCTTATTCTCTATATGGGGTCGATGTTAAATAATATAACTATTTTTTCTTGATCTTGAAAGTGAAAGTTGTTAATTTTTATTGATAGTGCTAAAATAATATACCTCTCAATGGTCAAAATTGCGATAATTGTTTTTTTACTTTTTTTGATATTTTATTTTACTCGCAAAAGTAAAAGAATTTATAAATCTATTCGCAACCGACGGCGCGATATTTTAGATCGCCTATCAGAACCGCGCGATCATAAGTGATTGAACGAAAAAGTTACTCACTTGCCCGGAGGTCTCCTGGCCGAGTGAGAATTCCTGTTTCGCTCGGCGGGGACGCTTTCGCTAAGAGGTCTTAAGTAGCGCTTTTATGGATTTTTGTTCAAACTATTAAAGCGTTTTAATCTATGAAAAATAACTTGCATGGGAGAATTTTATTTGGTATATTTTTATTACATTCAAGCGGGAGTGGCTCAGTTGGTAGAGCATCACCTTGCCAAGGTGAGGGTCGCGGGTTCGAATCCCGTCTCCCGCTCTAAGTTAACCGGATCAGGGTTGTTGATTCAACTCTGATCTTTTTTTGTGCTGGGCGGCGTAGCCAAGTGGCTAAGGCGGAGGTCTGCAAAACCTCTATTCATCGGTTCGAATCCGATCGCCGCCTCTTTATGACCACCAAGACTGTCCGATACATGCCGGGGTGGTGGAATTTGGTAGACACAAGGGACTTAAAATCCCTCGGAGATTCTTCTCCGTGCCGGTTCGAGTCCGGCCCTCGGCACAAACCTCTTGTCACGACCTTCTTTAAATCTCATCTTCCCATTCGTTAAATGGCTACAGATAAAATCGATAAAGTCGGAATTATTATGAATGGGGTCACCGGGCGCATGGGAAGGAACCAACATCTTTTGCGCTCGATTATCCCAATTATACAGCAAGGTGGCGTCAAGGTCCATGACCACCACTTCATTCTTCCGGAACCCATTCTGGTTGGACGTCATCGGAGCAAACTTGAAAATCTGAGCAACCTCTCTGGGATCGGGAACTACACTACCGATTTGAACGGTCTCTTAAGTGATAGTAACTACCCGGTATATTTTGACGCTCAGAAAACCTCGCGGCGTTTTCAAGCCATTAAGAACGCCATTGCCGCCGGCAAGCATGTTTACTGTGAAAAACCGGCTGCAGAAACCGTTGATGAAGCACTGGAGTTGTTTCTACTCGCTCAAAAAGCTGAACGAAAAAATGGCGTTGTACAGGATAAACTCTGGCTTCCAGGTATTTTAAAACTACGAAACTTAATTGAGACCGGATTTTTCGGACGTATTCTTTCTATTCGCGGCGACTTCGGGTACTGGGTATTCGAAGGCAACGGCGCACCGGCCCAACGTCCTTCATGGAATTACAAGAAAGAAGAAGGCGGCGGAATCATTCTCGACATGTTTTGTCACTGGCAGTATGTTTTGGAAAATCTGTTTGGACGAATCAAAGCGGTCTCTTGCCTTGGCGCCACTCACATCAAAAAACGGTTTGATGAGCAAGGGCAGCTTTATACCTGCACTGCCGATGATGCTGCTTACGCCATGTTCATGCTTGAAAACGAAGTCATTGCGCAATTCAATTCGTCATGGTGTGTTCGTG
Source organism: bacterium (assembly GCA_046756745.1). Lineage (GTDB taxonomy): Bacteria > Zhuqueibacterota > Zhuqueibacteria > Oceanimicrobiales > Oceanimicrobiaceae > JBHHWX01. The sequence continues at coordinate 13,582 of JBHHWX010000103.1, forward strand.
TGCGCCGAGATGATTTGTTGACGTTACAGGTGGACGGAACCAGGGGTTCGGCCGTGGCAGGATTGCGGGATTGTTTTATTCAGCCTTATGATGCGACGCCGCGCCCGGTTTGGAATCCGGATGTTAAAAATCCAATTCATTTTTGGGATGCTTGGGTACCAATACGGGAACACGAGGATTATGAGAATGCTTTTAAGAAACAATGGGAGTTGTTTCTCCGGCATATCGTTTTGGATGAGCCGTTTCCGTGGACCTTGCTGCAGGCGGCGAAAGGCGTTCAGCTCGCGGAGCTGGCTTTAAAAAGCTGGAACGAGCGCCGCTGGCTGGATATTCCAAAACTGAGCTAAAGTGCAACCTTTTGTGACGCTATGTCATTATTATACAAACGGGTGAAATACGCAATGGATGAGACTTATGAGACGATTGGTTAAATTACCTTAATGACGCTAGCAGAAGAGAAGGAGCTGATTAAAAAGGCGAAAACAGAGCCGGACGCTTTTGGTGTTTTATTTGACGCCTATTATGAAAAAATATTCGGATATGTCCATCGCCGAACTCTTGATTTCGATGTGGCACAAGATATTGCCTCGGAAGTGTTTTTCAAAGCCTATAAGAGCTTCTGGAAATTTCGCTGGCGCGGCGTCTCCATTTCCACCTGGTTCTACCGCATCGCTACAAACGAAGTCAACTACTATTTTCGCAAGAAACGTTATTCACCGCGTTCCTTGAACCAACTTCTGGATGATAAAAGTTCTTTGTATGGTAATT
>JBHHWX010000104.1:0-14303 GCA_046756745.1 bacterium
CGAAACGCTTAGCGAAGGCGTCCCGCCGAGCGATTCATCTCCTGAACTTTGGACTTGTTGAAACGATTCGAAATGACTTAAATATTCGGCCGATTGTCCCTGATACAGGATGTCCGATAAGTATTGTAGAGCGCTCGGCGGGACGCCTTCGCTAAGTGGATGGGTAATTCGTTGCGTGTTCACGCTTTAGCATGCTTTTGCCCCGCCCCTCTAAGAGCAAGCTGAAACTTGTACACCGCCACCCACCCGTAACTGACCGATTACACGTCGAGACCTATTTGACTTGACTTTCTTGACAAAACTTTTATATTAGGTTTGATTCTTGGCGGCGTAGCTCAGTTGGTTAGAGCATCGGAATCATAATCCGAGTGTCCGGGGTTCGAGTCCCTGCGCCGCTACTAATTTCCCCATGCACGCTTCTCAGGCGGGCTTTTTAAAAGACCTCATGCAGAATCAGGCAAAAGACTAACCCAGTGCGACGAAGCCGCAAACAAAGATAATTAATACCACTCATGGGAATAGTTAAAAAAAAATCAGCCACTGATGCACACGGATTGAACACGGATAAAATGAATTTTGAACATGATATGAAGATTTCTCTTTGTTCGTTTAATAACAAAATCCGTGTTTCATCAGTGTCAATCCGTGGCTAAAACATCTTTAATTTTGTTAGAACGGCGGCAGGAAATGGCGGAACGAAAAAAACTCAGCGAATCCGAAATTAAGGCTAAGCTTTCGGAGTTGTCCGGGTGGAGCGTCGAAAACAATAAACTCCACAAGTTGTTTCAATTCAAGAGCTTCATCGAAGCTTTCGGATTTATGTCTAAAGTTGCTCTGACAGCGGAGAAAATGAATCACCATCCGGAGTGGTTCAATGTCTATAACACTGTCACCGTCGATTTAACAACCCACGATCTGGGCGGAATCAGCGCTTGGGATTTTGAGCTTGCAGACAAGATGGAAGAGTTCGCCGGTTAGAAAATCTTTCCCCTTCTGGTTCTTCACATCTCCGGAGTCATATCAGATTCCGTAACGTTCAACAATTGACTCAGGACATCGCTCAAATTGTCCAGTTGAAACGGTTTGGCGACGGCGGCATGAAAACCGTAGTTCTGATAATCAGCCAGCACCGCACTTGAAGATTCTCCGCTGCAGGCAACTGCTTTCACATCTGGGTCGAATTCTCGTAATTTATCCAGGGTCTCGGTTCCCCCCATTCCATTGGGGATGTTCAAATCCATGATGACAACGTCAAATGGCGCTTTTTTTTTCGCTTCTTGATACTTACAAATCGCCTCTGTTCCATCTGCCGCTGTGGAAACCCTGTAGCCAAGCGATGTCAAAAACTCCACAGAAAGCTTTCTGAGGGTCCTCTCATCGTCCATGACCAGAATATTTCTGACTTGACCGCTGTGAACATTATTTTCCATCGTATTACGTTTTGATTTTTGTTTAGCAACCCTTGTTTATTGGTTTTTTTCGACATTGATGTTTAATGATTGAGGTAAATGACGATAATTTAATTCGTAATTGACCGATACCCCGCAGGTTGAAGGAAAATGTCGTGACATTGTTCAGACAATATGTTATCTTTACACGTGATTTTAACGAAACAAAGTAAAGTAAGGAGCAAAATGGATATTTACGACGAATCTACGGAGCTGCACCGGCGTTTGGGCGGTAAATTGCAGATCACCAGTAAGTACGATATCAAAACTCAGCACGATCTGGCATTGGTATACACACCGGGAGTCGCCCAAGCTTGTCATGAAATCGCAGAGGATGAATCGAAAGCATACGAGTTGACCATCAAACGAAACAGTGTCGCGATTGTCTCAGATGGCTCGGCGGTTCTGGGATTGGGCAATATCGGCCCAATGGGCGCTATCCCGGTCATGGAAGGCAAAGCGATGCTTTTTAAGGAATATGCTGGTATCGACGCCTTCCCCATCTGTGTTGACACTCAAAACGCTTTTGAAATTATTAATCTTGTCAAAAATATCGCACCGGTGTTTGCCGGTATCAACTTAGAAGATATCTCAGCGCCTCGATGTTTTGAGATCGAGCAGGCGCTGCAGGGAATCGGTATCCCGGTTTTTCACGACGACCAGCACGGGACGGCCATCGTTTTGCTGGCGGCATTGATAAACGCCTCCAAAGTAGCCGAAAAAAAAATAACCGGTTTAACTGTGGTCATCAACGGCGCCGGCGCCGCCGGGACTGCCATTGCAGAAATCCTTCTGTGTGTCGGGCATGATCCGAATTTGTGCGAACCGGTGAAAGAAATCCTGGTGTGTGATTCCAAAGGCATCATTTCGGAAACGCGTCCTGACATTCCTAACAATCAAACCAAACTGAAGCTGTCGCGAATGACCAATCGCCGCAGCAAGACCGGCCAACTAGCGGAGGCGATTCGAAACGCGGATGTTTTCATCGGTGTGAGCAAAGGCAACATTTTGACCCCGGATATGGTAAGGAGTATGGAGAAAAAACCCATTATTCTTGCGATGGCCAATCCTACCCCGGAAATTATGCCCGACGTGGCAAAAGACGCAGGCGCTTTTATCGTGGGAACCGGCCGCAGCGATTTCCCCAATCAGGTGAACAATGTTCTGGCTTTTCCTGGGATATTTCGCGGCGCAATCGATGCGAAAGCCAGGCGAATTACCAGCAAGATGAAAATCGAAGCGGCCTATGCCCTCGCGGCTTGTGTCGAACATCCTACAGTCGATGAGATTTTACCTTCTCCATTGGATAAGTCGGTGGGGAAACGGATTGCAAAATGCGTGCAGGAAGCTTATTTGGAATGAATGATTACGCGGAATAGATTCTATTGTTCGTTTATTAACAAAATCCGTACTACATGCCGGCAACATTGTGTTTTTGGGCAAAATTTTGGAAATTCCAAAAGACAAAACCCCAAGACCCAAATAAATCCCAAATGACAAACAAAACAATAAATACCAAACTGTCGATGGAAGCCAGTAACGTGTTTGGCTTTGAAGCAAAAACTGTGGGGTTTGGTTTTTGAGCTTTGATGTTTGAAATTTATCGGTCAGGCGTCCGACTGATTTGGGATTTGGTCATTTGGTTTTTGGGATTTGCGGTTTCGCCGCGCTTGGCATCACGCATCCTCTTTTATTCATCTCCGAACGAGGTCCCGACTGCTCGCGCAGCGATGATTTCTTGGCAGTCGGGTGGCACAAGCTTTTGGTTTTTAATCGCCTCTTTAATAGGCACCGGTTCTACAAGATTTCCTCGCAGGGCTACCATGAGGCCGAATTTCCCGCCCATGGCCAGCTCGCAGGCTTTGACGCCAAATCGTGTGGACAAGTTACGGTCAAAAGGCGTGGGCGAACCGCCTCGTTGTAAATGTCCTAAAACCGTCACACGAGTCTCCAAGCTCGTGTCTTCGGAGATTTTGTAAGCGACCAGCTCGCCGATTCCTCCCAATCTTTTTGCATCTGTTCGTTTCTCATCCATTGCTTTGACGACCAAATGACCATTCATAGGTTTCGCACCCTCGGCGACACAGATAATGCTGAAACGTTTGCCGTGTAAACTGCGCTCTTTTACTTTTTGATAAATGCTCTCCCATTTAAATGGAATTTCGGGAATCAGAATGATGTCCGCGCCGCCGGCAAGTCCGGCGCCCAGAGCGATCCAACCGGCGTAACGCCCCATCACTTCGATGACCATCACTCGATGATGTGCGGAAGCCGTGGTGTGGAGCCGGTCGATGGCTTCGGTTGCCACAAACTGAGCTGAATCAAATCCAAATGTGACGTCAGTTGCCGAAAGATCGTTGTCGATGGTCTTTGGGACGCCGACGATGTTGAGGCCTAACTCTGAGAGTTTGTTGGCTATATGCATGGTGCCGTCGCCGCCGATAGCGATCAAGGCGTCCAGTCCCCAGCGCCGGTAGTTACGAACAACTCGTTCGGATTCATCGACAATTTCGATGCTGTGATCGAGTTTTTCCAAAGGATAATGGAAAGGGTCGCCTTTGTTGGACGTACCCAAAATCGTTCCTCCTAAGCTCAGAATTCCAGAAACCTCTTTGTTGCTGATCTCCCGCATTCGACCTTCAACTAATCCTTCAAAACCGTCTTCGATTCCGACCACGGTCGCTTCGCACAATCCCATGGCCGATTTGGCGACGGCTCGAATAACAGCATTTAAGCCCGGACAATCTCCGCCGCCCGTAATAATTCCGATACGTTTAATTCCTGTTTCACTCATCATAAATCCTGTCTCTTATCCTGAAGTTTCAGTGTGCTTTTTTAATATAGCGTCTCCATCCCGAAAAACAAAGGTAATTTATCGCAACGAATATTAAATCTTGATGATTTTCCGGTTTAGTATAGACATTTTGAAAATAATTTTGTAACATTACCAGCAGTCATTAAGCTTCGCGGTCATTTAGCCATTTTCTTGCTCCGACAGTCATAATCTTAAAATAACAAAAGGCCGGTCGGGGTTTGCAAAAAAGTGCAAAAGTTCAGAAGTCATTACATGGATTAACTTAAGGAGAATGAAAGTAAGCTTGCAGAGAACAGAGCCTTTTTCCAAAAGACATATCGGCCCAAACGAGCATGAGCTGAAGGAGATGCTCGAGGTGATAGGGGTCGATTCACTCGATCAACTTATCGAGCAAACTATCCCGCAAGATATTCGATTGCAACAAAACCTTGAACTGCCCGATGCAATAAGCGAATTCCAACTATTAAAAGAAATACGACTGTTAGCCGGGAAAAACCGGGTTTTCAAGTCGTTTATCGGTCTGGGCTACAACGACTGCATCGTGCCATCGGTGATCCTGAGAAATATATTTGAAAATCCGGGTTGGTACACACAGTACACACCTTACCAATCGGAAATTTCGCAGGGACGTCTGGAAGCATTGCTGAATTATCAGACGATGGTGATGGACCTAACTGCGATGGACATCGCCAATGCTTCTCTCCTGGATGAAGGAACGGCGGCAGCGGAAGCCATGACCCTGTGTCATCGACTGCGCAAAAAGGAATTGGCCGCCCGAAACGCGAACGTCTTTTTCGTCTCCGAAACCTGCTATCCGCAAACCATTGCTATCTTGAAAACCCGCGCTGAACCGCTCGGCATAAAGCTCCGTATCGGAAATAGTGATGACTGTGATTTCGGTGAGCAGGTTTTTGGCGCCATCATCCAGTATCCGGACGCCGACGGCGATATCGTCGACGTCTCATCTTTTATCACCCGGGCGCACGCAGCAGAGGCGCTAGTCACCGTTGCCACAGACCTGTTAGCGTTGACTCTGATCACACCGCCCGGCGAGCTTGGCGCCGACGTCGCGGTTGGCTCTTCACAGAGATTTGGCGTGCCTCTGGGGTATGGCGGTCCGCATGCTGCATTTTTCGCGACGCGCGATGCTTTTAAACGTCACATGCCTGGGCGTATTATCGGGGTCTCGAAAGACAGGTACGGGAACCCCGCCTATCGCATGGCGCTTCAGACCCGTGAGCAACACATCCGCAGGGAGAAAGCATCCTCAAATATTTGTACGGCGCAGGCGCTTTTGGCGATTATGGCCGGCATGTATGCGGTTTATCATGGTCCGCAAGGTCTGCGCTCCATCGCCGAGCGTGTGCTGGCTCTCACGAAAATTTTGGACACCGAGCTCACCAAGTTAGGTTACCGGCAGAAAAACAAAACCTTTTTTGATACTCTGAAAATTCAGCTCAATCCGTTTTCCGGCCAAAGCGCGGAAGCGATTCGCACAGCGGCCTTGGAAGCCGGGCTGAATCTGCGCATCATCGACAAAAAACACATGGGCGTCACGCTGGACGAAACCACGCAACCTGAAGATGTGCAGAAGATCGTCGAGGTGTTCGGCGCTGCGGCTCAAATGTTTGTGCAGCGGATCGATTTTGCGCAGCACGAAAAAACGCTCGAGGTTACATTGCCATTGCATATCAAACGGTCGAGCGCATTCCTGCAGCATCCGGTTTTTAACTCGTATCATTCGGAAACCAACATGATGCGTTACATCAAGAAACTCGAGAACCGGGATTTGTCGCTGACCACCTCGATGATTCCTCTGGGCTCCTGTACCATGAAGCTCAATGCCGCCGCCGAGATGATCCCCGTGAGCTGGCCGGCGTTTTCGAGCCTGCATCCGTTTGCGCCGATCGAGCAAGCGGAAGGATATGCGCAGATATTCAAAGAGCTGGAAACGTCGCTTTGTCACATCACCGGTTTTGCCGGGGTTTCCTTACAGCCGAACTCCGGTGCGCAAGGCGAATACGCCGGATTATTGGTCATTCGGGCTTATCACCAAGATCGCGGCGAACAACACCGCAACGTGGTTTTAATTCCATCTTCCGCACACGGGACGAATCCGGCAAGCGCGGTGATGGCCGGCATGAAAGTGGTCATCGTCAAATGCAATGAGCAAGGGGACATCGATAGTGAGGATTTACAAAATAAAGCACAGGAGCACAAAGAAAAGCTTGCCGCATTAATGGTGACCTACCCTTCGACGCACGGCGTTTTCGAATGCCACATTCGGGATATATGCAGAATCGTTCACGAGTGTGGCGGACAAGTCTACATGGACGGCGCCAATCTCAATGCCCAGGTCGGTTTTACCAATCCCGCACTCATCGGAGCGGACGTGTGTCACCTAAATTTGCACAAGACGTTCAGCATCCCACATGGCGGCGGCGGGCCGGGAATGGGGCCTATCGCAGTCGCCGATCATCTCACTCCCTATCTTCCCGGCCACCCCCTTGTTGTGGTCGGTGGGGAAAAGGGTACCGGCGCCGTGTCGGCCACGCCCTGGGGCAGCGCCAGTATTCTGACGATTTCGTACGCTTATATCAGACTGCTCGGGAAACAAGGCCTGAGCGATGCGACCCGCTATGCCATCCTCAATGCCAATTACATCCAAGCGCGTTTGCAAAAGGCATTTCCGGTTCTGTATACCGGCGAATCGGGACGGGTGGCGCATGAGATGATTTTTGATGTACGACCGTTCAAAAAAATCGGCGTCGACGTAGAAGATGTGGCCAAGCGGCTCATGGATTACGGATTCCATGCACCCACTGTGTCCTTTCCCGTTGCGGGCACGATGATGGTGGAACCCACCGAAAGCGAATCCAAGGATGAGCTCGACCGTTTCTGCGATGCCGTGCTTGCGATCCGGAAAGAAATTCAGGAAATTGAGCAAGGCAAGGCAGACCCGCAGGACAACGTTCTTAAAAATGCTCCTCACACGGCTGCCGAAGTCACTGCCGATGAATGGAATCATTCGTATTCGAGAACCAAGGCTGCCTATCCGCTTCCCTATTTGAAAGAAAACAAGTTCTGGCCGTCTGTGGGCCGAATCGACAATGTGTATGGCGACCGGAATTTGGTGTGCGCCTGTCCGCCGGTGGAGAGTTATGAGGAAGATGTCTGAATCACAGATTGAAAACGTCGTTTTTTGCTGTCATTGCGAGCGCTTCTCAGCGAAGCAATCTCCCTCCGTTACGCAGGAGATTGCTTCGTCCCGCAAAAAACGCGGGACTTGCAATGACAGCTACGGCTATTTTGGCAGTTTTCGATCAATCACTAAGTTAAGATAAACAAGTGAGGTATACATTATGAACAATTTCAAGGATATCGTCACCATTGAAACGGGCAAACGCGGCGGCAAACCGTGCATCCGCGGCATGCGAATCACGGTAGGCGATGTGCTTGGCTGGCTGGCTGCTGGGATGACGTACGAAGAGATTCTTCATGACTTCCCGGAGTTGACCCAAGAGGATATCCACGCCTGTTTGGCTTATGCTGCTGAGCGCGAAAGCAAGGCGAAAGTCCTGGCCTGAGAATGAAGCTGCTTTTTGACCAAAACCTTAGCTACAGGTTGAGCAACGCTTTGCAAGACGTTTTTCCCAACTCATCGCACGTCAGCAAGCTCAACATGAAAAAGGCAAGCGATTTTGAAATTTGGGAATATGCACGTCAGCACGGCTATGTCATCGTAACTCAAGACGCTGATTTTTTTGACATGAGTCTACTGAAAGGTTTCCCTCCCCAAATCGTGTGGCTGCGCTGTGGCAACCAGAAAACGGAATTGATTGAGACCTTTCTCCGTCAGCACGTTGATGAGATCTCCCAATTTATTGAGGAAGAATCCCTGGCTTGCCTGGAAATCTACGGATCATAAAACAAATTGACTATCTCAATTCATGCATCTACACAATCGATGCACTCCAAATAATTATCTTGAAATGATCGATCTTGCCCGCCTGTAGCGTTAATTAAAAATAACAAGACCTCACCGCCGCCGAAACTCTAAATAAAGCACATACCGGTTATCATCGAACACGATTCTCTGCACGTAATCGCTCAACGGTTCGACCACTCGCTCGAAATGCTCTTTTGTGCGATAAAGTAATTTCCAACCCATAAAGGCTTCCATGTAGCCGCACTCCTTGGTGCCGGGTAAGAAATTCGCAATTAGCAGACGGCCGTCTTTCTTTAACATGCCGAAGAGAATTTTTGTCAGCAAACGCGCTGCCTTGTCGCTCAAGTAATCGTACAAGCCGGCGGAGTAAATCAGGTCGAACGTGCCAAAATTATGTTTTCTTCTGATCAGATCTTTGACGGTGCCCTGGATGCATTCAATCTTTGCAGAGACGCGTTCCGCCTCAATGATCGCCAGGCTCTCAGGATCTTGGTCAAACGCGATGAATCTTTTCACCGTATCATTTTGAAGAGCCGCCGAGAATTTAGCCTCACGTAAATGCCCGCAGGCGACAGATAAAATTTCAGGGTCAGCAACTCGATGTGCGGTTTCATCGATGAGCTGGGATAAGTATTCCCGCCTCCAACGCACAGATGCCGCCGAAGGGCTGGTTACGTGATAATCGAAAATGGCCTGTCCAATACGAGTAGAACGGTTTACCTTTTCTCGCACCGAAGGATGATTATATAGAAAATCCATGAGCACGGCGTCTCCGGAGTAACCCCTGGGTTTGGAGTAGGAGCGAAAGGTTATGGGGTCCTGGTGGACTAAATGCCGGATGGGATGTGAAAGACAAATTCGTTCACAGAAAAATCGCCAATGCGATTTCTCCCATTCAGCTCTTTTTGCGTGCAGTCCTTTGACTAAAAAGTCCATTCCCTTCTTTGTCGTCTTCGTATTTTGTAAAAGATTGTAGGACTGCTCGAGAAGATGGACGCCGGATTGAAACTCGGGGTTAATTTTTCGAATCATAACACCACACCACCCTTTCCACACATTTAAGATTCGTGATTAAATAAGTTTTGATATAAGTTGAGTTGAATTGAAGGTTTCTCTCACTTTAACTTGATTTTTCAATGACCTTTGTTATATTTCTTCATGACTTCAGGGAGATTCCGGCACAAAGGATCGCCGGAACGACAGTACAAAGGCGAGCTTATTTATTTAGCATTTTGCGACGGAAACTTAAAGGCTAAAAATAGGAGGGAAGAATCATGAAAAGTAGTTACTGGCTGTTCTTTGCGATTCTCATTTTTTTCGCATGTGGTTCAAGAGATGATTACGATATTATTATTCGCGGGGGGACCATTTATGATGGCAGCGGCGCGGCGCCTTTCCTCGCAGACGTGGCGATTAAAGCGGATACCATCGCTGCTATCGGCGCCCTTTCAGATGCACGTGCATCCCGGGAAATGGATGCGAGCGGGCTCGCGGTTGCGCCCGGTTTCATCAATATGCTCAGTTGGGCGACGAGCTCGCTGATCGAGGACGGACGCTCACAGAGCGACATCCGGCAGGGCGTTACGCTGGAGGTGTTCGGAGAAGGCTGGTCTATGGGGCCGTTGAACGAAGCGATGAAAAAAGAGGTCATCGAACGCCAGGGCGATATCAAGTTCGACATCGAATGGACCTCGCTGGGCGACTATCTCGAGTTTTTGGAAAAACGAGGCGTTTCCACCAACATCGCTTCTTTCGTGGGCGCGACGACGGTTCGGATTTACGTTTTAGGTTATGAAGATCGTCCGCCGAACCCGCAAGAGTTGGAACAAATGAAGCAACTGGTGCATCAAGCCATGCAGGAAGGAGCGTTTGGCGTTGGCTCTTCTCTGATCTACGCGCCGGCGTTTTACGCCAAAACCGACGAGCTGATCGAGCTGTGTAAAGTCGCTTCCCAATACGGCGGCTCCTACATTTCGCACATCCGCAGCGAAGGCAACCGCTTACTGCAGGCGGTAGATGAGCTGCTCACGATAGCTGCAAAGGCGAACATCCCGGCAGAAATTTATCATTTAAAGGCCGCGGGCCGTCCAAATTGGGAGAAGATAGACGCGGTTATCGAAAAGGTGGAAAGGGCGCGCGAAAAGGGGCTGCGGATCACTGCCGATATGTATACCTATACGGCCGGCGCAACCGGGTTGGACGCCGCCATGCCGCCCTGGGTGCAAGAAGGGGGACACGAGGCCTGGGTGCAGCGTTTAAAAGATCCTGCAACGCGCAAAAAAGTGAAACGGGAAATGCGCACCCCAACCGATGAATGGGAGAATCTTTATCTGGCGGCCGGTCCTGAAAAAACCCTGCTCGTGGGTTTTAAATCGGATTCGTTAAAACCGCTTACTGGCAAAACTCTGGCGGAAGTGGCGTCCATGCGCGGTCAATCGCCGGAAGAAACCGCAATGGACCTGGTCATCGAGGATGATAGCCGGGTCGGCACAGTTTACTTTCTGATGTCCGAGGACAATGTCAAAAAGCAGATTGCACTCCCCTGGGTGAGTTTCTGCTCGGACGCAGGATCTTTAGCTCCTGAGGGGGTTTTTCTGAAAAGCAATCCGCATCCACGGGCGTATGGCAATTTCTCGAGAGTTTTAGGTAAATATGCACGGGATGAAGGAATCATTTCGGTGGAAGAAGGCGTAAGAAAGTTAACGTCCTTGCCAGCGTCAAATCTCGGATTGCAGCGCCGGGGCCGGCTTAAATCGGGCTATTTCGCTGACATTGTGATTTTCGATCCCAACGAGATCCGGGATCACGCCACGTTTGCCGAGCCGCATCAATACTCTACAGGAGTGCGAGACGTGTTCGTCAATGGCGTGCAAGTTCTAAAAGATGGTGAACATACCGGGGCAACTCCCGGTCGGGCCGTCCGTGGTCCGGGATGGAAATAGAGGACGTCCGGTTAGTTGGAGCCTAGCTAAAAACATGCGGGAAAGACAATACAAATATAAAATAGAAAGCCACTGAATGACACGGCGCGGCGAAGCCCTGTATAAAACACGGGATTTAACAACTGCAAAATTTCAAAAACATGCTAAAAAAAATCAGCCACTGATTCACACGGATTGAACACGGATAAAATGAATTTTGAATATGAAGAACCGCCCCGAACTAAAGATTCGGGGCTACGAGAAGACACCCCAGACATCCGTCGAGGCTATAGAGGCGAATTCAATCGTCTTTCATCTCGTAGCCTGATGCTTCAGCTTCAGGCGGATTTGCGGCTCAGAAACTTCTCTGACGCAAAAAATGCGTTTTGGGTGCTCATGAACTGAGAAATGTTCATTAACAAAATCCGTGTTTCATCAGTGTGAATCCGTGGCTAAGAATGTGCGGCTAAGCCGCGCCAGGTTTATGTTTAATTTGTAGAGGATTGGTCAGTCATGAAAATTGCAATTGTCTGTTATCCCACGCATGGCGGCAGCGGTGTTGTCGCCTCTGAGCTCGCTCTCGGATTGGCTGAGCGCGGTCATGAAATTCACATTGTCAGTTATTCCACCCCTTTTCGATTGCGTGAATTCAGCCAAAATGTGTTTATCCACGAAGTCGAGGTGGCGTCTTATCCGCTTTTCAAGTATCCGCCGTATGCTTTGGGTTTGGCAACCACATTGGTCGATATTTATGAAGAGCACAAGCTCGACGTCATCCACGCTCACTATGCCGTGCCCCACGCCGCGAGCGCTTTTTTAGCGAAAAAAATTCTCGGCTGTCAGAATCTCAAAATCATGACCACTTTGCATGGCACTGACATCACTTTAGTGGGAGCGGACAAATCGTTTCAGCGCGTGGTGAAATTCAGCATCGAGGAGTCGGATGGCGTCACCTCCGTCTCGAACTTTTTAAGAAAACGCACCATCGATGAGTTTAATATCAGCAAAGATATCCGCGTGATCTATAATTTTGTCGATACGACCCGGTGTTCCGAGCAGACGAAAGAATGCGCCAGAGCAAAATACGCACCCAACGGTGAAAAAATATTGATGCACGCCTCGAATTTCCGGCCGGTGAAACGGGTGAGCGATGTTGTGCGTATTTTTGCCAAGGTCCGGGATGCGATCCCGGCGAAATTGATTTTGGTTGGGGAAGGCCCGGAGCGTCTTTTTGTACAGCAATTGGTTAAGGAAATGAAACTGTCCGAAGACGTTTGGTTTCTTGGTCAGCAAGATTACATCGAGCATCTTTTAAGCTGCGCGGATCTTTTTGTTTTGCCGACCGAGCAGGAGAGTTTTGGACTGGTGGCTTTAGAAGCCCATTCCTGTGGTGTGCCGGTTGTGGGCGCTGCAACGGGCGGTTTGCCGGAAGTGGTTGCCGACGGTGAAACCGGGTTTCTGTTGCCGGTCGGTGAGATTGCCGGGATGTCACAAAAAGCGCTGGAACTTCTGACCAACGCTCATTTGAACGCCTTGTTTAGCAAGACCGCGCGCGCGCGCGCGGTCGCATGTTTCGAAAAGCAGAAAATTATTCCGGAATATGAGGCGTTCTACCAGGAGATTTTGAATCGATAGCTCAAAAACGAAACCCATGGCTTCACCATGCCCACTCTCTCCATTCGCACCCGTTTGATTTTTCTTTTTGTTTTGCAAATCCTCATCCTGCTTTTCGTCGGCGGAACCTATCTTGACTGGCGTCTGCGCCAAACTTTAGAGGAAGAGCTTGGGTACAAGCTGGAAAGTCTTGCCAAGACTGTCGCTTTGCAGATCGAGAGTGATTTGCTGCTTAGTCTCAGAGCCGGCGATGAGAGGACGCGCACGTATCGCAATTTGCTCAAGGATGTGCAATCCTTAAAAACAGCCACCGGCGGTCGCCGGATTTACATTTTTTCCCAGGAAAAAACCAGCTTGCTCGACACCAGGCCTGGAATCGCCATCGGCAGCGATTACGTTTTTTTGCCGATTTCTCAGCAAGAAATGGAATCGTTATTCTCCGGTGAAACTGTCAATTCAACGTTATTCAAAGGCAAGGATGATCGTCTCTACAAAACCGGCTTTGCGCCGATCTCTTCCGGAGGGAGCGTGGTTGCAGGGCTTGCACTCGAGGGCAGCGCGCAGACCTTGGAAGCCATCCAAACCGTTCGTCGCGATTTGTTGTTGTTGGGCGTCGCTGTTCTCGCCGGGTCGCTTATTATGGGCGTCCTTTTTTCTGAACGACTGACCATTCCAATCAACCGTCTCAAAATGGCGGCGCAGCGTATCGCAAAAGGGGAGTACGAAACCCCGATCCTCACGCAATCGACGGACGAAATCGGTTTTTTAAGCCAGACAATGGAAGAAATGCGCCGCGCCATTGTGCAGCGTGACGTCAGGCAAAAGGCCATGCTGGCTGGCGTCGCGCATGAAATCCGCAATCCGCTCGGAGGCATTGAGCTATTCGCCGGACTTTTAGCCAGCGAATTGACCGACCCCTCGGCAAAAAACGAAGCCCAAAAGATCCAAAAGGAAGTACAGAATCTCAAAAAAATCGTCAACGAATTTCTGGACTACGCCCGGCCGAATAAACCGCAAAAAGAACGCTGCTTGATTCGAGAAGTTTTTGAGGAAGCCAAAATGCTGATGGCGCACATGCTGAACGGGTATCGCCTTGAATATCACGAAGATCAAATCAACCGCACGTTATGGATGGATCGACAACATCTCAAACAAATTCTGTTAAACTTAATGAAAAATTCCTCCGAAGCCATGACAGGGTCCGGGCAGATATCTTTGCTCGTCACCGTAAAAAAACGCACACTGCATCTGCTGTTTTCGGACACGGGTCCCGGAATCCCTGACGAGATCCGCGAGCGGATATTCGAGCCTTTTTTTACAAACCGTCAGGCCGGTACCGGTCTGGGATTAGCGATTACCAAGAGTCTGGTGGAGGAAAATGGCGGAGAGGTGCGCGTTGTCCCCAGGGAAGGCGCTTTTTTTGAAATCGTTTTCCCGGATGTGGGTTAGTCTGACTGAAGCTAAAACTTAAGCATCAGGCTACGATTATGAATGACGTTGTTGAAAAACTCTGTCAGGGTTAATACCATACGCTATATATAGATGATTATACTATA
>JBHHWX010000105.1:0-14142 GCA_046756745.1 bacterium
TTGACTGTGAATCGTGTCACAACATCGAAAATTTTTCCAACGTGACTGCTGAGTGCAACAGTTGCCATCAGGATGTCCATCAGGCCAAAATGGGAAACGACTGCCGGCGCTGCCATTCGTTTCAAGGCTGGGAAATTTTTAATACCGAAGAAATTCACACCAACTCGCGCTTCCCGTTGCTGGGCCGGCACTCCTTAGTGGATTGCCAGAATTGTCACCCAAACCAGCAGCAAGGGGATTTCGCCCTCTTAACGACGGAGTGCATCTCCTGTCACCAGCAAGAGTATCTCGCCACTGAAAATCCCAATCACGTGGCGAACTCCTTTTCACCGAGCTGTCAGGAATGTCACAATCTGAACGATTGGCAACCGGCACTTTTTCCGAATCACGACGCCTTTTTTCCGATTTTTACCGGTGAGCATGACGGCGCCTGGAACGACTGCTCCGATTGTCACACCAACCCAGCTTCTTTGAGCGATTTTTCGTGCTTAACCTGTCATAAACACAGGCAGTCTAAAATGGATGAAGAGCACAGGGGAATATCGGGCTACGATTACGAAAGCAACGCCTGTTTCTCTTGTCACCCGACAGGGAGTGAAGCAGGCATTAGCAAAAACCACGATGCTGATTTTTTTGCCATCTTTTCGGGAGCGCACCAGAGCGCTTGGCAAGAATGTGCTGAGTGCCACATCAGCCCGAGTACCTTCAAAGTGGTCTCGTGCATCGACTGCCATAGCCATGAAGTCTCAAAAACGGACGCCGAACACTCCGGAATTAACGGCTACACTTACGCGACCGAAAATTGTTTGGTTTGTCACCCTACTGGCGAGAAGGGAGAATTCCGGGATCACGATAATCTTTTTTTCCCAATTTTTAGCGGGGAACATGCCGGGAAATGGCAAGAATGTTTGACCTGCCATCCGAATCCGAGCGACCGCAAAGAATTTACCTGCATAGGATGTCATGAACATAATCGAACCAAAATGGACGAAGAGCACCTTGGAGAGGTGTCGGGATACGTATACGAGAATAACGCCTGTTATGATTGTCATCCGGATGGAAAAAGTGAGGATTAAAAACGATGCGAAACAGCTTTCTGGTACTGGGAATACTGAGTTGCGCTTTGTGGGTCTCATCTCTATCGGCACAACAGCGCGAGAAACAGATTGGTGAGATCAAGTACATTTCCAAGCATACCGTTTACATCAACTTGGGTAGCAAGCAAGGCTTGAGTGTCGGGGATACTGTCGCGGTCAAACGACAGAATCGTAGAGTAGGTGACTTAGTTGTTGAGCATGTGTCGAGACTTTCCGCCGCTTGCCGGGCAATCGTTCAACTAAGCGACATCAAACAAGGCGACCGAGTCGAGATCCTTTTACCATTTACGGATTCCCAACCTAAAGCGCCAAAGCAACAAAGAGAGCGGCAGTCAAAGCGCACGGACACGATTCCTCAAAAACAAAATAGACTCGCGTCTGAAAGCAGGAAAAAAGAGGCCAATAGAATCCGGGGCCGAATAGCGGTGCAGACGCTTTGGTTTGATGATATGGGCGCTGCGAATTTAGATTACACCCAATTGGCGTTACGGACGAGTCTGAAAGTGCAGCATTTTCTCGGCATGCCGTTAGAGCTTAGATTTCGCTGGCGTTCACGAGGGCATCATCGAGAGCGGGTTCTGAGCAGCGAAATTGCGGACAAAGAATGGACGCATAACGTGTATGAGCTGAGCTTTGTCTATGAAAATGCTAGCTCGCCATTTGAATTCGGCTTTGGCAGAATTCTATCACACCGAATACGCGGCCTCGGCTATATCGATGGCGGGCTCGTTTCAGTCAGGATGAACGATCTATGGCGTATCGGGTTGGCCGGGGGCACTCAACCGAGCTTGCGAGGGTCAAACTTTCAAACGGATGAACAAAAATTTGGATTTTTCATCAATTTTGAAAAGGGAGAGTATCGATCGCAAAGAATTTCCTCAACCATTGCATTTTCGGGAAGATACCATGGCGGCGTAACCAGTAGAGAGTTTGTCTATTTGCAGAACAATTTTTCGTATGGGTCCAAGTTTTCCGTCTACCAAACCGTCGAAATGGACCTCAATCGAGGCTGGAAAAACACTAACGGACGCAGCAGTATACAATTTAGCAATGTTTACCTTAGCGCCCGCTACGCCCCTTCGGAAGCTCTCTCGCTCACTGCGTCCTATGATGCGCGAAAAAATGTGCGTGTGTATGAAACCCGAACGATTCCGGACAGTCTTTTTGATGAGACCACCCGACAGGGGCTGCATACAGGTTTCACACTACGCTTACCTCACCGGATGCGACTTTCCGGAAATTTCGGAATGCGCTTCAGAAAAGGCAATTTGAAAAATACAACCTTTGCTTCCGGGGCGTTGAGTGTGAGAAATGTTTTTCATTCCCGGGCAACACTTCAAGCTCGGTTTTCTTATTTTTCCACTATGTTCACAAAGGGCTACCGTCCCAACATCCATATTCGTGTACCCGTAGCCAGAACACTTTCGCTCAACTTGGGGACTGGCAGCTATATTTATCAGACCGGCAGCCGCATCACGAACAACTACTGGTTTGAAATTCGTGGCACCTATCGAATTACCCGCCGGCTGTTCGCGGATTTTGGCTATCGCGGTTTTTTGGATGAGAGGTTGAAATCAAAGCGCGTCTTCTTAGAGACGGGGGTCGTGTTTTAGAAGTTAACGAATGAATGATAGAAACCGAATTAAAATTCCACCACCGTTTTCAACGTGCTTTGTTTTTCAAATCGATCGATGGCAAGCTGAATCAGCCGGTCAATGAGCTCTGTATACGAAATCCCGCTCACTTCCCATAGTTTCGGGTACATGCTGATGCGAGTAAACCCAGGAATAGTGTTGATTTCGTTGATCAGGATATCGCCGTTCTCGCGCAGAAAAAAATCCATTCGCGCCATGCCTTCACAGCAGAGCACTTTGTAAGCTTTGACCGCGAGTTCCTGAATCTTCCTCACCCTATCGTTCGGCAGTTTGGCCGGAATTTCCAAACCCGCGCCGTGCTCGTCGATGTACTTGGCTTCGTAAGAGTAGAATTCGTGGTGTGGGATGATTTCACCCGGCAGGGAAGCGATCGGGTCCTCATTGCCCAAAACCGAGCATTCGATTTCCCGGCCGACGATGGCCTCTTCGATGATGATTTTGGAGTCGTATTGAAGGGCGTCTGCAACTCCGAGCTGGAACTGCTCTGCGTCGCTGACCTTGTGAATGCCGACAGAGGAACCGAGATTAGCCGGTTTAATAAAGAGGGGCAGGCCGAGCTGTTTTTTGACCGACTCGAAATCGATCTCTTCTGCCGTAGAGTCGTGCTGTACAACGAAATCCGCGTTGGGGATGCCGGCGTCCCGCAGCAGCCTTTTCATGACGTCTTTGTCCATACCCACTGCGGAGCCTAACACGCTGGCGCCGACAAACGGCACGTTGGCCAATTTCAGCAGACCCTGCATGGTGCCGTCCTCGCCGAACGTCCCGTGCAGAATCGGAAACACGACATCGACCGGACCGAGGTCCCGGTTGTCCGATAAACTCACCAACTCCCGCTTGCCGCTTTTGCCGGTCACTAGCGCCACGTTTTCGCTGGCTTTGTTCAAAGCGATCAGTTTAGGATTTTCCGCATGTAGCAGAAAATTTGAGGCCTCGTTCAAGTACCAGCGACCCTGTTTGTCGATGCCGATGAGCACGACTTCGTACTTCTCTTCATCGATGGCTTCGACGACGTTTTTCGCCGATTGCAGGGAGACTTCATGCTCGGCGGATTTGCCGCCAAAGAGGATGCCGACGCGGAGTTTTGTATTCATTTTTCGATAATATCCTTAGGCGTTTATCTGCCGCGATCAGTCCTATCGAAGTCTTTGTCAAAACTTACAATTTCAAGGTTATTAAGCTGTGCAGCTAAATATTGGTATGTGTCATCAAAATCCAAGTTAAAGCGTTGAATGATACCAATTACTTGCTTAAGCTCGCTTGTTTCCAAACAAATTTTCCCAATTCCAGAATCTTCGATAGTGTCGGACAAGAAATCGTCGAATAGCTCGTATTTTTTGAGACGGGTTAGAATGACTCCTATTGAATATAATGAAAATTCCGTAATTGAAAGAAATTTGGCCTCGATTGTATCAAGGAACTCTCTCACATTCTCAGCATTTTCCTGTTCCAAAAGCAGCTCTAACCAGATATTTGTATCCACAAGGTACATTAGTCGCCCCACCATTCAAGAGCTTTTTTTTGAAGCTCAAGTGATGTGTATTGATCACGGAATTCGCGCAGCCCTCCAGCCCAACTCATTCTCAATTTCTTTTGCTTTCGTTTAACCTTGGTTGTTAACAAATAATCTGCAAAATCGTAAACTTCTTTTCTTAAATCAGATGGGAGTTCTTTAATTACTTGATCAAGACTCTTCATATTAACCTCAACTCTTTGTAAGTGTGTAAATTTTAAAAGTTACATTCATTAATAACATACACTAACATACACAGTAATAACGACAATTTCTGTTTCTTCTTCAACAAAAATTAATCACCTCATCAATAAAAGCGACGACAGTGGTAGCGCGACGATTCTCGGATCTGTAATATTCACGTCATCGGTGAGCGTTACCAAAATACCAAACGGCGCGTTATAGACGGTTTTTTCAATAAAAGCTCTGAGGCCAAAGGTGTCGCGATGCCCGTCAATACGCTGCCGATATTTAACTTCGATGGGAATCCGGTGTTGGCCGACGGTTATGACAAAATCGACTTCCGGTTCGGCGCCTCGCTCCGGAAACCACGCAATATCCAGCCCAGGAATGCCGCTAAGGAAGTAACCGGTAATACTTTCAGCGATGTGGCCGGCGAGATCACTCAAGTGTGGTGAGGCTCTTAGCCCCTCAGGTGTTATAGGAATGATCTCTTGCAGCCAGCTCGCTCTCAAAGAGTGGTCGCTGAGACAGATTTTCGGCGCGCCTTTGCGTTTTTTTATTCGAATTTCCAAAGGGCTGACAAGACGAATCAGGAGTGTATCATTTAGAAATCGCAGGTAGGTCAAGACACGCTGCCAACCTACATTTGCCGATAACGCCCATTGTAATTCAGGAATAAATACAGCTTGTCCTGCTGCTTGTCCGGCATACCTACAAGCGAGACGAAAAACTTCCTGTAACAAGTTTTCATCCCTTTGGCGTCCGCGTTTACCAACTCGAAGGTCATGCTGAATCACTCTCAAAATAATAGTTTCATTGAGTAGGTCAGCCAATTCTTCCCACGAAAGATCTTTTCGAACCTGCGCGATAGGGTATCCACCTCGTTCCGAAAAGGCTCCCAGCGCGCGATCCCGGCTTTCGCAATGTTTTATGCCATACTCACGAAGGAATCGCCAGAATTTTTGATCTTTCAATTTTTGTAAGCCGTTTAATGGCATGACTGGCGGAATTTCAGCCCAACCACTCAGCGCAGAAATCTCGCGCAGCAGCAGCGTTCCTAAGTCTAACGTTGAGATGCGCCCGGCCAAACTGTCCCGTCCCATTTCGATGCGGAGAGCCGAACTTCCAGTAAGCAGAACGCGTACAGAATGGTGATCTACTAACGCCTTAACTTGCGGCGCCCAGTCCCCCAAATTCTGCACTTCATCGAAAAACAAATAAACAAGCTCATTTCGATGTGCCCATTCATTAAACGTAGCATTGAGAATGCTGCTTTCGAACCAACGACACAGAGTTAAAATCGGCTCTATTAGACCTTTGAGCGAAGGGATTTCATCAAATTGAATGCGAAAAATTCTTTTGGGGTCTATTTTATCTTCATGAATGAGAGCGTGAATGATCTGCTCTTGTAGGGTTGTTTTACCTACTTGACGGGGACCGCGCAGGACCGTGACCGGCGCTGGTCCGGCCTTCAGCTTATGTGCTGTGTATTCAAACAGCCAGCGTTTGTACGGCGGCAAAAGCCGCATAGGTTTGCCTTCCCACCATGGATTCGTTCTGCGGAGATATTCTTCCAAAGTGGGTTTTAAGCGTTCGCCAAAAAAAGTAGGCTCAAATGTGCTTTTTGGTTTCAAATAATATCAACTCCTAAAAATCGCGCTCTCCCGCTCGAACATTTTCGAGCACCCGAACAGGCTCAGACCCGCCAAAATAAACAAGGAGACATAAACTTCAATTAACAGTCCGGTATGTATGGTTCCCGCCAGGACCTCCTTTGTGGCCAGTGAGATATTCAGAATCGGGATGAGGGCGGTTTTCGCGTTCAGCTCCATGCCCGGCAGCAAACCTACCAGCACCGGCAGAATCACGATGATCGTCATCGGGCTGATGATGCTTTGTGCTTCTTTAAAAGACTTGGCAAATATGGAGAGCGACAGTAGGACGCCGGCAAAGAATGCGGTCAACGGCAACAGGAGAGACAACACCATAAGAATGGATTTCACCTCGAGAATGTTTAGAACGGCCTCAACGGCTTCCGGAGGGATTTCATGCATTTGCTTGAATCCCAGGTACATGCCAAACATCGACATGCCGGCGGAAACGATGCCGGTTAACATCACCACTCCGAATTTGCCGAGCAATATTTGAAAACGGCTTACCGGCGCGGTCAGCAACGTCTCGATGGTGCCGCGCTCCTTTTCTCCGGCGCCCAAATCGATGGCTGGGTACATGCTGCCCATGAAGCAAAAAATCACGAACATGTAAGGCAGAAAGGCGCCGATGGCGCGGCCGACGCGTTCCTTTTTCGTGGCAATATTGGTTTCGACCATGGTAAGCGGTTTGATTATTCTCTTGTCTATGTTCAACTCCCGGAACCGGGCGGACACCAATTTTTTCTCAAATCTTTCCACAAAATCCTGCAAACGATCTTTGGTGATATCGTCATCCTCCGTAGATTTGAAATAAAATTTCAGTCTGCCGGCGCGTAATTCCGCCACGCGTTGGTCAAAATCTTCCACAAAGATGAAAGCCGCATCCAGGCTGTCTTCTGTGATCAGGGTCGCAATTCCGGCGCTGTCTGTGGGTATGTCTTCGATGACCGTCACTCTATCTTTTCGTTCGAGCATGTTTTTAAAGTCCGCGGCATTTCCATGCGTTACCAGCCCCACAGTTAAAACCTCTTCCCGGGCTTTTTTCGCTTGCGAAGACTGAATACGAGTCATGACCATCAACATCAGCGGAATCATCATGACCGGCACAAGCACCATGGCGATAATCGTGCGCCGGTCGCGCAGGGTATCGATAAGTTCTTTTTTAAAAATAGTCAAGATGAAATTCATCTTATCCCTCCTCCGTTAATCTTAAGAATTCATCTTCTAACGAATTCGATTGCATGTTTTTTTCGAAATCCTGATACGAGCCGTTGTAACACAGTTTGCCTTTGTGGATGATCGCCAGATCGTCGCTGAGCCGGCTCACTTCGCTCATGATGTGCGTGGAAAAGATCACGGTTTTACCCGCATCACGGAAATCTTTTATCAAGTCGATGATGTTGCGGGAGGTGATCACATCCAAGCCGGCAGTGGGTTCGTCGAACACCATGATTTCTGGATTGTGGATGATTGTGCGCGCGATGGAAACTTTCTGCTTCATGCCGGATGAGAGTTTGGCGATGCGGCGCTTGGCGAATTCATGCATGCCCAAGCGCGTGAAAATTTCTTCGCGGCGCGTTTGGTATTGCGCCTTATCCATTTTGTGCAAGTCGGCATAATACTTCACCAGCTCAGACGGAGTCAAGCGGTCGTAAAGCTTGGTCGTACCGGTCAGAAATCCTAATCGACTCCGGACTTCCTGCGGTTGTTCGAGGACGTCGAATCCCGCGACTTTAATCGATCCTGAAGTCGGTTTCAACATGGTCGCGATCATACGCAAGGTGGTGGTTTTCCCGGCGCCGTTCGGACCCAGCAACGAGAAGATGCGCCCGGGCTGGCAGGCAAAGCTGATGCCGGCAACGGCTTCCACCATGCCATTTTTAGACGCCCCCTCTAATTCTTTCTTCATTTGCCGGGTCAGCTTGAATTGTTTTCGTAAACCACTGACTTCGATCATAGTTGTTTCCCTCCAATTTGTTATGAGTGAATTTTTCGCTAATCAAAAAAACCAAATCCGAAATCCCAATTCCCACTCCCCAATCCGCCATCATTTCACCACCACCGGTTCCCGTCGTTTCCTCCTGCCAAGATGCAAATTAAACCAGGCGATGATCCGTTCGCCGATATCTTGGATGAATTTGGGCTCGCGCGGGCCGTGCGGGGTTCTCGGATACACGATCATCTCCGTTGCACAGCCCTGCCGTTTCAGGGCATTGTAAAACTCCAACCCTTGCGAAAGCGGCACGCGCCTGTCGTCTTCACCATGAATGATTTGGGTCGGCGTCTTCACTCCTTTAACTTGGAACATCGCCGAGTGTTTGATGTAGGTATCGAGCCGGTCCCAGGGTTCGCCGCCGAAATAGTCGGGTAAAAACCCCGGGATGTCGGCGGTTCCGGAAAAACTGAACAGATTGGTGACGCCGGCGCCGATGCTGGCGACTTTGAAGCGGTTCGATTTGGTGACGATGACCGACGTCATGTAGCCGCCGTAACTCCACCCCATCACGCACAGGCTGTCAGGGTGTGCTACACCCATCTGCATGACTTTATTCACTCCGGCGATGAGATCTTCATAATCGCCGAAACCCCAATTGTTGTAGTTAGCGAAACGGAAGTCCCGGCCGTAGCCGCTGCTGCCGCGCGGGTTGGGCCGTAAAACCGCGTACCCTTCTTGCGCAAAGGCTTGGGTAGGATAAATCGAGCTTCTGGCAGTATAGGTCTGGGTGTAAACGCCTGCCGGTCCGCCATGAACGCTTAAAATCAAAGGGGTGAGCCTGTCCAAAACATACCGCACCGGATACGTCAGCAAACCTTCGATTTCCAGTCCGTTTTTTGATTGCCATTTGATGACTTCGGTGCGCCCCATAGGGAATTTTGGGAAATCAGCATTGACGTCGGTGAGCTTAGTGAAGCTGAATTTTCTGGTGGAGGCAGTGTAAACGTTGGGCGCCAGCTCCGGAGTTTGGTGAATAAGGGCGATCCGCCGGCCGTTTTTGCTGATGGAAATATGGGTGAAATTCCCGGCGCCAGGCGTCACCACCAGCGGCGGTTTTCCGTTGGTGGGCAGTAAAAAAAGTCTGCGGTGAGTGTGGTCGGTTTCGCTGTAATAAATATTCCGGCTGTTTGCCGACCAGCTCACGATCTGGGGCCGGCGGTCTGCGGTTTCAGCGAGTTTTTTCGCTTCTCCGCCTTTGGCCGGGATAATATAGATATCCATGGCGCGCGCCCATTTCGGGTTGCCGCCGTCTGAGATACAGGCCAGCCATTTCCCGTCAGGGGAGAAAAGCGGACTGAGGTCGGCGCCGCTGAACGTCACTAACGGCGTCACGCGGCCGCTATCCGCCGGTACGGTCGAAATATCGCTGGTCGGCCATTCATTTACTTTGGGATTGATGCGGTGCTCAAACGCCAGGGTTTTACCATCCGGCGACCAGTCGAAACCGGTCACGTGGAAGAGTCCGGAGGTCACGCGTTGAACGGCACGGTCGGGCCCGGAGTTGTCGAGCGCAACGGTGTACAGATGTGCGTACCTGTAATCCGCATCCAGAACCCTCATATCCCGTTTCCCTTTCCGGTTCTGTTCTTCTTCGGCAGTTTCCGGGTTTTGAGCGATGAACGCGATGCGTTTCCCGTCCGGAGACCAAGCATAAGCGCTGACGCCCGCTTTGACCTCAGCGACCAATTCGGCTTCGCCTCCTTGCAGCGGCAGTAGCCATATTTGATTTTTCCCATCCGCGCCTCGCGACGATAAGAAGGACAAATATTGACCGTCCGGCGAGAAAGCCGGGTTTGTGCACGATTTTTCTCCGCGAGTAAATTGCCTGTTTGTGCGGCCATCGGCGGAGACCACCCAAATATGAGTGAGATATTCCGAGCGCTTTTCATCCATAACCGGCTCGGAAACAGTATACGCGATAAGTCCGCCATCCGCCGAAAGCGCGGTCCCACCGACGCGTTTGAATTGACTCATCACTTCCGGTGTCCAGCCTTGAGGAGAATCTTGAGCGGAGGCAAAATCAAAGAGTCTTAACATAAAAAGAGACACCAGTGAGAAAAAGAGCTTGCCCATCGAAAAAGTGTGATTCATAAATTTACCCCTGATCTGGTTTGACTTCCGGCATAAGCCGTCAGGAGCAGTGCGTGCTGTGGGTATTCCTATTTTATGATATTACTTCTCATTCTTTGCGTTTTTTTGCAAAAAGTTATGACATGTTTTCTTTGGAAGATTGTTGTGAGATGTGAGACGTCAAACGTGAGACAACCCCTTCCCCAACCCACCATGTTGAGAGGCACGTTTCACATCTCACGTTTCACGTTTGCCAGTGAGGCCTTGCCACGCTGGATAGAATGTACGAATTTGAGAATTCTTAGTCAAACCAAAATTGCGCGATTCTTACTGGGTGGCAATTCGGAGTTCAAACTTTAGCCCCAATATGTAATGGCTTAAGATAAAACGAGAAATGAAGAGAATAGGTTTAATGAATGGGAACGCAGGACGAAAGAATGGAAGGGGCGTCTGCAATGGAGCACATTATCGGTAAAGTATGTTGAGAAATATTCCGTTACCAGTTTGAGGAGACAAAAAATGCGAAAAACGTTCTTTTTTGTTGCGGTCTTATGGTTTATTCTGCCGGCCTTTGTATGCGCGCAAAATCCAAATGGAACCGCTGAAACGATAGCCCCCGGTCTCAAGGCCATAAACGAATTCACCCTTGTTGGCGAAAAAAGCTTCCTGACCGGCTATGAAGCCCAGAATTCCGATGGCACCCTTAACGTCGTCGTGGAAATTCCCACCGGAACAACAGCCAAGTGGGAAGTCTCGAAACCGGAGGGATATCTCAAATGGAATTTCAAAAACGGCAAGCCGCGTCTGGTCCAATACCTCGGCTATCCTGGCAATTACGGCATGATCCCGAAGACTCTTTTGCCAAAAGAACTGGGCGGCGACGGCGATCCCTTGGATGTGATCATACTGGGTCCTGCAGCACCGCGCGGAGCTGTGGTAAAAGCCAAATTGCTGGGCGTGTTAAAATTGTTGGACGGCGGCGAGCAGGATGATAAGCTTATTGCCGTTTATGAACAAAGTGCGTTGTATCAGGTGGATAATTTAGCCGAGCTCAACAAAAAATTTCCCGGCGTTTCTGAAATAATCGAATTATGGTTCACAAATTATAAAGGCCCGGGCGAGATGGAGTCTCTGGGTTTCGGCGATATCGCGGAAGCCAGGAAAATATTAGACGCCGCTGTCAAGGCTTTTGCTGAATAGGTTAATGCGGTATTTTCTGGGAGAAAAATAATTTCATTCCTAACCAATCACGAGGGATATCAGGTAGATAGGCTGTAGA
The DNA here is from genome assembly GCA_046756745.1 of bacterium. GTDB lineage: Bacteria > Zhuqueibacterota > Zhuqueibacteria > Oceanimicrobiales > Oceanimicrobiaceae > JBHHWX01. The sequence continues at coordinate 11,446 of JBHHWX010000105.1, forward strand.
CTTTTAGGCTGTAGGAGTCATCCTGTAAATCCGGTTTATCCGGTTATCCTGTCAAAAAAAGAGCAATACCCTGTCATCGGTTAATTTCACTCTTCCAACGTTCGTACCTCGATGGTCGTCAGTCGTAACCTGTACGACAATTCTCTCGCCATTCCCAATAACATTTTTGAAGCCAGTTGCGGCTCGGTGCGAACCAAGTTCCGGAAATCTGCGACGGTCATATAAAGAACCTCGGTATCGGTATCTGCGCGTACAGTGGCCGAGCGCGGCTGACCCTCGAGAATAGCCATATCGCCAAAAAAGACCCCTTCGCCAAATGTAGCCAATCTTCGGTTTCGGTCGTAGCCGCTTTGGGAAATGCTGGCGAGCACACTAACGCCTCCGGAAAGGATAAAATAGATTTTATCTCCCGGGTCTCCTTCTTTGAAAACGATTTCGGACTTTCGAAAGGTGCACGGGTGCATATGTTTTCGTACAATTTTCAGTTGCCTGGCATCTAAATCTTTAAACGGGCTAAGGCTGCTGAATGCCAGTTTCAGTTGTTGCACCTGGCCCGCTTCCAAGTCCCGTTGAATCAACTGATCTTCCGCCCATTCCTGAGCATGGTCGGTATCGCTAAAAATATTTTCCGGTCCGATTGTTTTGATGACGCTGACGTCTTCCATCAGACGCCGCATCCGTTCTTTGTCCTCGTCGCCTGGGATGTCGAGATAGCTGATTAACAGATAGTTTCCTTTTTCATGAACGCGATCGATAATTTGTTTCAGGAGCTGAGAACCGGTCAGATCGATTGTGTAAACACGCTTGAAATCCAAAATGATGCAGAAACTATCCAGAGCTTTCTCGATTTCCGCTAAGAGTTTATCGCAGGTGCCGAAAAACAGGGACCCGTTGAGCTCATAAATTTTGATAAGCTCCCCTTTTTTTTCGAGAATCTTCATGGCCTCCCGGCTGCGTATTTTTTTGGAATAAATCAAATTCCCGGTGTACATTTTTCGCACAATATCTCGTCCGATTTGCTCTTTGATAAAAAGAAAAGCAGTGATGATAAGCCCAACCAAGACTGCAATGATGAGATCGACAGCCACCGTGATCACGGTCACCGCGATGATGACCAAAAGATTCCCCAGCCCGGATTTTTTAAGGGAGAGGTTAATACTCTCCGCTTCGATCATGCTGACGGAGGTAATGAATAAAATACCGGCTAATACTGCCATGGGAATCCATTGCACCAGACTTCCGAGGAAAAGCACAATAAGCAGAACCATCAGGCTGTTAATCACCCCTCCAAGTGCGGTGCGTGAACCGGCTTTGACATTGACAAGCGTCGCTAATGTCGAGCCGGCCACGGGCAAACCGCCAAAGGCTGCAGATGCAATATTTCCGAAACCTTGACCGAACAGCTCCTTGGTGCTATTGTGCTTGGATTTAGTGACCATGTCCGTCACTACCGAAGTCAACAAGGTGTCAATAGAAGCAAGGACGCTCAATGTAATCGCAGGGATGACCAAAGCCGCCAACTTTTGCACCGGAATCTGGCTGCTTATGCTAACAAAGCTCATCGCTTGTTTAGGAGTCGGAAAGGCGCTTGGGATGGCGCCGATCACCAGTGGATTGTTCTCCACCTGTAAAAGCCCGGGATCCAAAAACTTACCGAGAATGAAATAGGTGGCAACCCCACAGAGTAAACCGACAAGCGAGCTCGGTATCGCCTTTGTGAGCTTTTTAGCGCTCAGCATGGCCATGATGGTTACGGCGCCGACGACGATGGTTTCATAACGGACAGCCGTTGCTCCTGTCACGAGACTGACCAGACTGGTTTCCTTGGTAACTCCGAAAAACGGACGTAATTGTCCGAGGAAGATGATGACTGCGATTCCGTTCATAAAACCGGCGATAACCGGGTACGGAATGAACTTAATCAGCTTTCCGCCGCCGATAAGTCCCATCACGAGCTGGAGAATTCCGGCGAAAAAGATAGTCAGGGAAACCAAGACCAGGATGACCATGACTTGATTCTCGCCTAAGGCCGTGATATCGGGATCTTTGAGCAGAGTGGCAATTATCGAAGTGACCATGACAGACATCGGGGCGGTCGGAACAGCGATCTGACCCGGGGTTCCGCCAAAGAGACTGGTCATGATTCCGGCGACGATGACTCCGTACAAACCGGTAAGCGCACCTTGCGCGATGTACTCCTCCCCGAGGGGAGCAAAGGCGACGACGCCAAATGCGATGGCTAATGGCAGAGAGATAACCGAAGTGGTGATACCTCCCATTATATCGCCTTTTAGGTTGGAAAAGAGCTTCACACTTTTTTCTCCTAACCCGGACAAGCCGGAACCAAACAGGAAACCGTGAATTAAGCGTCGGCAGCGCTTCCCACCGCAGACATGGCCCTACGGGGCAGTTGTAAAATCGAAATGAGAAATGCGCTGACGGTATATCATAAATCGTAGATCCTATTCTGGAATCGAAAATAGTCGATTTACGAAATGCGATCTACGATGTGCGATTTTCAAGTCTCGACTTTTCAAATTAGAAATTATCAATCAATCATCATTATCGACAAAATTTTGTCAATGTTTGGCGCTAAGCGCCTGAACGAAAACCCGAAAAATGCGAGATATAAAAACCTCTTTGCGAAGGCGTCACGCCGAGCCAAGAAGGAATTCACCCTCGGCCAGGAGGCCTTCG
>JBHHWX010000106.1:0-14058 GCA_046756745.1 bacterium
TCTCGAGTCGTATAAAAGCAGCGGCAGCATCTTCTACTTCTAACTGAGATATTTTATTGTAAGTCGAAGCTTTGACGCTTTCTGCCTTATGATTCCCCATTAACCATAGCCCGACATCGAGCATTTGAATTCCTAAGTCCATAAATACGCCGCCGCCAGACATTTCCTTTTTAGACAGCCAGCTCCTTTGCAGCATCTTCTCTTTTCTACGCAGCCATCCTGTCTTTGCATAAAATAATTCTCCTAATTCACCATTGCGGGTAAATGAGTCGAGAATGAGCGCATCTTGTCGAAAACGAACATTCATGGCCACCATGAGTATTTTTTGATACTCGCGAGCGCAGTCGACCATCTTTTTGCCTTCTTCATAATTTCGCGCTATCGGTTTCTCGACAAGCACGTGTTTTCCGGCAGATAAGGCAGAAACAGCAAGCGGCATATGACTTTGGGTCGGGGTACAGATATCGACAGCCTGAATCTCATCTATTCGAAGCAGTTCATCGGCGTTGTCGAAGCTATGCGGAATATCAAATTTATCGGACACCCACTCCGCCTTCTTCTTGTTGATATCACAGATCGCAACGACCTCGGCATTTTCAAGTCTGCTCCAACTATTCAAATGCGAAATTTGTGCAATGGCGCCAGCGCCGATGATGCCGATTTTCGTTTTATCACTCATTGGGTCCGCCCGCCTTTCTGTTGTCCAAAAAGCTCTGTAAGATAAGAACTGCCGATATTTGATCGATTTTGTCCCGATTTTTACTCGGCGACACGCCCATCGCTTTTAGAGAATTCTCAGCCATCACACTCGTAAACCTTTCATCCCAGAGATGGATTGGTAGCTCCAATTGTTTTTTAAGTTCTTCAGCAAAGCTTTGGGTTCGCATGGCAGCTTTGTGGATCGTCCCTTTCAGAGTTAAGGGCAACCCGACAACGACTTCGCGTACATTGTACTCGAAGATAATTTCTTCAATTTTCTTGAATGTATCAGGTAGGTTGTAACTAAATAGAGTAGGAAGGCCACGAGCTATAGTGCAGCTTGGATCGCTGATAGCAATACCGATTCGCTTTGTTCCATAATCGAGCCCGAGAACTCTGTTACCTTGATTCGACATTTATGTCACAGGAAACAGCAAAAACCGAGAGACAACGAACGGTTTCATTAAGATTACTTTGAATTAGGCGTTATTTCATCAAGTGGCGTCTTGAGTACATCTTTGAGTAATTTGCCTGCCTTAAAATGAGTTTTTCGCCGGGCAGGTACATAGATGATCTCCCCGGTTTTTGGATTTCTGGCTTTTGGCTTGGGTTTCGTGGTTTTAACCTCAAAAACCCCGAAATCGCGAATTTCGATTCTTACTTCGGGCTCGGCTTCCTCCATAAATTGCCGTAAAGCGGTAAAAACACCATCCACTATTTTTTCAGCCAAGTAGATTTTTTCGCCAACCAACTTTGCAGTTCTCTTCGCAACATCTTTTTTGGTGATAGTTTTTTTCATTTATCTCACCTCGTTTTTGGGTTGAACCACTATTTAAGATTTGGTTTTGTTTAACTCTGGACTTTTATCATTCAGGTTCACCGAACCGTTTAATCGTTCTACACTGATAACGCCGCGCACCTGGCTAATCCTTTTAATGATTCTCGTTAGGTGTTGTAAATTACGAACCTCCAATATGATAGTGCTTTGTACAAAAGTATCCTCTGCCTTCATCTCGATACTTACGATATTTGTGCTCGTTTGCGCAATCGACTCCGAAACATCGAGTAAAAACTTTCTGCGATCTTCGCCCAACAACTGCAACCTCACCATAAAATGTTTGTCTTTGTCGACATCCCACTCAACCTCGATGGTACGTTGGGGATTCTCGATAAGGTGGATGATATTTTTGCAGTCACTTCGGTGTATCACAATCCCGCGGCCTCTTGTGACAAATCCTAAAATATTGTCCCCAGGAACCGGCTGGCAACATTTTCCAAAATTAATCATCAAATTATCCAGTCCCTGCACCCGAACCCCTTTCGCTTGGCCTCGAGCCTTGCTGATAAATTTTTGAAAGAGAGAAGATTCCTTGATTTCAAGGTTTTTCTCAGGCGCAATACGGCTGATGACTGAATGAACAGAAGTATCCCCTCTCCCAATGGAAGAATACAATTGTTCTGCTGTAAGAAAATTAAAGCTTTGAGCGATTTCGTCTAAATCGACATCTTCTTTCTTGATACTGTATCGTTTAAATTGCTTCTGTACAATTTCTTCACCTAACTTCAGGCTCTGCTCATAAAAAGACTCTTTCATCCAACGTTTGATCTTGCTGCGCGCTTTTGAACTTTTGACAAATTTAATCCAGTCCGGATTAAGTTTTTGGTTAGGAGAGGTAATAATTTCGATGGAATCCCCGCTCTTCAATTTGTAATGCAGGGGCACCATTTTTCCGTTCACTTTAGCGCCGATACAATGATAACCGATATCTGTATGCACTGCAAATGCAAAATCGACCGGAGTCGCTTCCACAGGTAATTTCAACAAATCGCCTTTTGGAGTAAAAACAAAAACCTCGTCGTGAAAAAGCTCGATTCGGAGGTTTTCCATGAACTCCGAAGGGTCTTTTGTTTCATGTTGCCATTCTAAAACTTGACGCAGCCAGGCAAGCTGTTTATCCAGCTCATCGCCTTTGTTTTTGCCTTCTTTGTACAGCCAATGAGCGGCGATTCCCTGCTCAGCGGTTATGTGCATTTCTTCAGTCCGGATTTGTATTTCCACTTTCTTACCATCCGGACCTATGACCGTTGTATGCAGCGACTGATAAAAATTCGTTTTAGGCGTCGCGATGTAGTCTTTAAAACGCTCGTGTACCGGCGTAAATAGGTTGTGGACAATTCCTAAGACAAAATAGCATTCTTCTACTTTTTGAACGATAAGCCGAATGGCAAGAAGATCGTAAATCTCCTCGAGAGAAACCTGACGGCGTTGCATTTTTCCATAAATACTGTAAAAGTGCTTTGGCCGGCCGGTAATTTTGGCGTTTATCTCATGTTGGCGAAGCTCTTGACGAATCGGCCGGGTGATTCGCCTGATATACCGTTCTCTTTCCTCTCTTTTATCGGTTATTTTTTTGACCAAACCCCAGTACGAATCCGGATCTAAAGTCTTTAGCACCAGATCCTCTAATTCCCATTTAATGGTCGCAATGCCGAGTCTATGCGCAAGCGGCGCGTAAACATCGCGCGTTTCAATCGCAATACGTTTCTGTTTCTTTGCAGGGAGATGCTCGATGGTTTTCATATTGTGAAGGCGGTCGGCGAATTTAATTAAGATCACACGGATATCATTTACCATAGAAATAATCATCTTGCGAAAATTCTCAGCCTGACGCTGCTCCAAACTGTCGAATTTTAACTCGCTAATCTTTGTGACGCCATCCACCAACAGAGCAACTTCTTCGCCAAAACGATCCTTGACCTCGTGAATGCTGATTCCGGTATCTTCCACGACATCGTGAAGCAAGCCACCTGTGATTGTTGTGGAATCCATTCTGAGATCCGCAAGAATTCTTGCGACTTCCAAACAGTGAACAAAATACGGCTCACCGGATTTCCGTACTTGATCTTTATGGGCATCCTGACCAAACACAAAAGCCTTTTGCAACAAAGCTGTATCTGATTTTGGGTTGTTTTTTCTCAGCTTTCGTAAGACCTGATCGAAGTTTTTCTTAAAATGTGCTTCCATCGTTTAATAGGGTTGTTGATCGGCCTGCTGGAATTCATCACGATAAGGCTCTAAATCCTCAAAACGAACGTGGGCTTTATGAAAGTGAAGCTTTTCTGTTCCCGTTGGTCCGTTTCTTTGCTTGGCAACAATGATTTCTGCGATACCCAAATCTTCGGTCTGGCCATACACTTCCGGACGATAAATGAACATGACCACGTCGGCATCTTGTTCGATAGCTCCGGACTCTCTCAGATCGGAAAGAATCGGACGTCGATCGCCCCCGCGAGACTCAACCGCGCGAGATAACTGTGACAGAGCCACAACAGGAATTACGAGCTCTTTAGCTAACGCTTTTAACGATTGCGAAATCATGGAAATCTCTATCTGACGGCTCTCTGAAGATCTCGGTCCTTTCACCAATTGCAGGTAGTCGATCACGATCATCCCGACATTTTTTTCAGCTTTTAAACGTCGCGCTTTCGCGCGAATCTCCAAAACACTGAGTGCGGCGGTATCATCGATGTAAATCGGCGCTTCTGAAAGTTTGCCGACATACGTACTCAAGCGCGGCCAATCGCTTTCAGGAAGCTTGCCGGTTCGAAGTTTATGCGCATCGACCCGCGACTCGCTGCAGAGCATACGCATGGCTAACTGTGTATTCGACATTTCCAGACTAAAAATACCGACCGGAAGCTTATTCTCGATAGCGGCGTTGCGGGCAATATTTAAGCAAAATGCAGTTTTACCCATAGAAGGCCGCCCCGCGATAATAATCAAATCCGAATTTTGAAAACCCGAAGTCATCGCATCTAAACCCTTAAAACCGGTCGCGACTCCGGTGACGCTTCCTTCCCGTTTATGAAAACCATCGATGATTTCGAACGTGTCCTGTAAGATCGGATCGATGGATATAAAACCTCTTCTGAGTTTTTTTTCCGAAAGGGTGAATATTTTCTGCTCGGCAGCATCGATAAGCTCAACAGCATCATCGCGGGCTTCGTAGGCATCATTGGCAATCTCGTTGGAGACCTCGATCAATTTTCTCAAAAGGGATTTTTCCAAGACAATTTTGGCATAATGCTCTACGCCGGCGGCTGAGGGAACGCGGTTCGCCAAGTCGGTCACGTAATAAGCGCCTCCAACTTCCTCTAAATCGCCCATCTTTTCCAGCTCGTCGGTAATCGTTAAATAATCTACCTCGATTCCACCGCGTTCATCAAGATTCACCGCTGCCTGAAATATCTTCTGGTGCGCTGATTTATAAAAAGCTTCGGCATCTAATAACTCCAAACATTTTGTCACCGCATCTTTACTGATGAGCATAGAGCCGAGCACAGCCATCTCTGCGTCGAGCGCATGAGGCGGCATACGCTCAATCACGTTTTCTTCTTTTTTGGGTTTCTTCTTCTGGTTCATATCGATGTCTTATTTCGGCTCGAACTTGGGTTTATCCCCGACTTCTTTATCGTATAGGGCGCGGAGCTGCCGGACGTCAGCCCAGGTGTCCCGTTTCCACTGCGGATTCCGCAACAGGGCAGCCGGATGATAGGTTACGAGAACTTTGATATTTTCAAAACTGTGCACAGAACCGCGTAACCGGCTTATGGAGTCGTCACGACCGATGAGATTTTGAGCGGCCACTTTACCCAAAGCTAAAATCAATTTAGGTTGGATCATTTTTATTTGTGCTTTCAAATACGGCATACATTCCTCTGCTTCATCCGGAACAGGGTTTCGATTACCCGGCGGCCGGCATTTGACGATATTGGCGATATAGACTTCTTCTCTCGCAAAACCAATCGCAGCAAGTATTTTGTTGAGAAGTTGTCCTGCGGCGCCCACAAAAGGGATACCCGCCTGATCTTCTTCATACCCCGGGGCTTCACCCACACACATCAAGTGTGCGTTTGGGTTGCCGGTTCCAAATACCAATTTTGTCCGGTTGGCGGCCAGTCGACATTGTTCACAATCCTTTATCTGCCGATAAAAATCCTCTAAAGAATGGGTTCCCTGTCGAGTTTCGATTCCAGCAAGGGCGCGAACATCTAAGCCCAGCAAAAAATCGTTTCCATATAATTTCGTTTGCTGCTCAAAATACCCGCGAGCTAATTCACAAACATGAGAAGTATTCGGCATCGAGAAGGCTCAATGAGATTCCATTCTTCAGACCGCAGCAGCCTGATTGTGTCGTTTTTTTACAAGATCACAAACTTTATCCATAATAAAAACAGCGAGATCCCTCTTAAGCATTTTAGGCAATTTCTGCTCCGAGCCATCGTTTTCAAGAATCGTAACTAGGTTGGTATCTGTTTTAAAACCCGCGCCAGGAATCAAGGGGTTGTTTAAAACGATAAAGTCCAGATTTTTGTTATGTAATTTCTTCGTCGCATTCGCAACACTGTTTTCCGTTTCGAGAGCAAAGCCAATATGAATCCGGCGATTTTTGGTCGCTCCGCGTTCACCCAAAATATCCGGGGTTCTTGCCAGCTCGAGCAGAAACGGTTCGGACTTCTTTTTTAGCTTATGTGAATGAAGACGCTTAGGCTTATAATCAGAAACAGCAGCAGCCATGACAAAAACATCACATTCCGGATATTCTGTTTCGACGGCGTCCTTCATCTCGTCAGCAGTGGCTACAGAGATGAGCTTCACTCCGTCTGGGCAATCGAGATGATTCGGACCGGCGATCAGAGCCACCTCGGCCCCGCGCAATAAAGCCGCCTCTGCTAAAGCAAAGCCCATTTTCCCGGAAGAATAATTCGTGAGATAACGGACCGGATCAAGCGGCTCGGTGGTCGGTCCCGCCGTCACCAATACCTTCTTGCCATGTAACTCGTTTGAGCCGAACAGCAGCACACGTAATTTCTGAATCATCCGCTGCGTTGAAGCTAAACGGCCCCAGCCTTCCCCTTCAGACCGGGTCGCTAAGGCGCCCCATTCTGGCTCAACAAACTCATAGCCCATTTTCCGCAATCTTTGCATGTTTTCTTCGATAACCGGTTTCGCGTACATGGATGAATTCATGGCCGGACAAAAAACCACCGGCTTATCACAAGCCATAATTGTGGTAGAAACCACATCGTCAGCTAACCCGTTGGCAACTTTTCCCAGAAAATTGGCCGTTGCCGGACACACCATCATGACATCACACCAGCGGGCCAACTCGATGTGACCAATGCTCGCTTGGGTTTGCGGTCCAAAAAGAGACGTTAAAACAGGTTTTTCTGACAAAGATGCAAACGTCAATGCTGCGACAAAGCGCGACGCGGACTCTGTCATGGCGACCTGAACCTCTGCACCCGCTTTCTTCAGCTCACGTATTAAATCACACGTTTTATAAGCCGCAATTCCGCCCGTCACTCCAACGGCTATTTTTTTTTGAGTAAACATCTAAACAGGTTAGTTTTCCTTTTCCTCTTCTTTGTCTACTTCTTTATATTTAAAATGTATCTTTCCGGTGAGAAACTCTTCTAAAGCCAGCGTTGTGGGCTTTGGCAACTTGAGGTAGTCGACGTCCAGCAACTCACTGTCAGGGAGTTCTTCGTCATAATCGTCGTATTCCTCTTCTTCCCTATGGAGCAATTGTTTCTGCTCATCATTGATTTGTCGAGCTCGTTTTGCGAGAATGATAATCGCTTCGTAAATATTCTCAGCGTACTTATCAAAATCCTTCAGCGACAACGTTTTAATCATGTATGGTACCTCCAATTACGAATCTGTTAGTGAGAATACGAAAGATATTTTCGACGGTCTCTTCCAATTTTTCATTGACAATTGCACAGTCATAATAAACGGATTTTTGAATTTCTTTGGGATAGCGCTCAAGCCGCTTTTGAATGTGAGCTCGACTTTCTGTGTTGCGCGCTTCCAACCGGCGAAACAAACTATCGAAAGAAGGCGGTTTGATAAATATCAAAAGTGCGGAATCGCCAAACTGTTTCTTCACAGCTAACCCCCCATCAACATCCAGATCCAAGAAAACAACCCGGCCTTCATCCAACCATTTTTCAAGCTGTGCCTTGGGTGTCGCGTATAAGTTTCCGTGTACTTCAGCCCATTCGATAAAACAACCCTTTTCACGCTTACGTATAAACTCCTCTTTACTTAAGAAATGATAATCACGACCGTGAATCTCATTGGGGCGGCGAGCCCGGGTCGTCGTTGAAATCGAGTACCTGTAATTGTCATTTCCCGACGCAAGCACCTCCCGAATAACCGTTGTCTTGCCCCCACCTGAGGGAGCGGAAATGACAACCAGAAGGCCTTTTCCCATCATAATGTGCCTTACTCAATATTCTGTATTTGCTCGCGTAACTTTTCAACTTCTTCCTTGATTTCGACGACTAAATGCGCGATTTGTGCATCGTTAGCTTTCGCACCAATCGTATTCGCTTCTCGGTGCATTTCCTGCAGCAAGAAATTGAGTTTTCGACCTTCTGAAGTTCCGTTTTCAAGCAGCTCAAGGAAAAGAGTATTATGACTCTTAAATCGAATACACTCTTCCGTGACATCGATTTTCTCGGCCAAAAGAGCGATTTCCGTCTCGAGCCGGCCTTCATCCACACCTCCCGTGTCGACAAGACTCTCAACTCGCTCCTTTAATTTTTTGAAAATTTCCGAGGACATGTCTTTTGAGCAACTCTCGATTTTCTGAATGATGGTATTGATTGCTGCAATTCGACTGATCAAATCCTTTTTTAGCTCTAAACCCTCTCGCAAGCGCATTTCTTTTAAATCGGCAAGCGCCAGCTCGAGAGTTGTCTTGAGCGGAACCCATATATCCTGGTCAGCCTGTTTCGAGGTTTCGAAAGTGATGATATCCGGAAAATTCAACAGTTGCTCTAAATGGATAGGTCCGTCGATTCCAACTTCATTTTTTAACTCCTCGAGCAGTTTCATGTAAGTTGCAGCCAGCGGCTTATCGATCACAAGACCATTTGTCTGTTCATCAACTCTGCCTTTTATAATGATGGTTGCACTGACACGGCCACGAGACAAGTGAGACCGGAGCAATTCTCTTATTTCCTGCTCAAAACCTAAGACGGCTTTTGGGGATCGAATCTCAACATCTAAGAATCTGTGATTCAAAGAACGAATCTCGACCAGGACTTCGAAACCGTTCTCCTTATATTCCCCCCTTCCAAAACCCGTCATGCTGGCAATCATAGAATCCGCTCTAAATTGTCTCTGCTGGTTTGTAAATTAACAATGAAACACCCAAAAAACGAGAAAAAATGGCGATATTTTTACCCTTTAAGTTATAATATTCATTGACTTACATTATACGACAATTTTTTTAATTTGTCAAATAAATTTTCACCTTTTTTGGCACGCTGTACCGGGAACGGCATAAAAAAAGGCTCTCAGCACACCAGAGAGCCTGCTCTCTTATAGTATCACCAGTCACTCTTTGCATTTTTTTGCAAAAGTTTGACCAGCGCGGCTTCGCCGCGCAGGGCTTCATTTTCGCAGTTGTGATTGAGATCGTAAAGTCTTTTCACTCTTTCGTTTGGCCAACACCCCGTTTAAACTTGGGTTCTTTGAGCGTGAGTCGTGCAGAAATTCGGTGTGTATTCCCCAGACTTTCGTGGCTCAGAAAAGCATAGTCCAAATGAAGTTTCGGGAAATGTAAACCCGCGCCAGCAGTAAACCGGCCGACTTCCGTGGAGCCGACTCGTAAGGCAAAAACGTCCCGGTACTGATACTCCCAGCCTAAATTTATATCGATGCTCGTGTTGCCGATGTGCGCCTGCGCAGCTTCGCGTCGATTCTCAAATCGAATCACAAAATCGACGGCCGGTTGAATGTGCCCGCCCATTACGGAGAGTGTAATCGGATAAGACAATCCGGTTCGCACAGAGGGCGTAATCAGCTCCTTGCGCCCGGTATCCCAGGCTAACATCGTAGAGGTCACATCTTGTAAATTGATTCCCACGATCAATTTTGATACCGGATTGAACATGAAGCCGACGTCAAAACCGACGCCCCAGGCGCTGTTGTCACCGAGGCTGCGGTAGATCAGCTTCACGTTTCCGCCGTATGAAAACGCAGCCGAGACCCACTTTGCATATGTGAGGAAAAAGGCGTAATCCGTACTGGCAAAAAGATTTTCCACAAAGGGTGTATTACGTACCGTCTGTCCATTTTCATCAACATACGTGTCCCCGAGACCCACATCGGGGTTTCGCAAAGCTGTTTTTTTTATGTCATCCACCCCTACCCGGAAAATACTCAGACCCAAGCTTCTCCGCTGACCGACCGGCAATCCAAAACTTCCGTAATCGTAGTTAATCACCCCGGAAAACTGGCTGGAATGCATAAGCATGAATTCGGGGTAATTCAGGTATGCCAAACCAGCAGGATTCCAATAGCCGGATGTCACGTCCCGGGCAATGGACACAGAAGCGCTTCCCATTCCTAAAGAGCGGCCGCCGACTCCGAGACCTAAAAATTCTCCGGCATACTTGGCCGTAGAAAAGCTCTGAGCAAGTATCACACAAGGAAAGAGCATCAAGGGAATAAAAATACGGATAAAACGCATGTCACAACCTCACTGTAAGAATAATAAACTGTATCTTTATCGAGAACCGTTGAGCATTTTTTTCAACTCGTTCAACTTGTTGAGCGCTTCTATAGGCGTCATCTCTTCTATTTTTAATTTCTCCATTTCAGTAAAGATTTGGTTATCTCGAGGTTGAAAAATATCGATTTGGCTATTTTTTGCAAACGCTTCGTCCTGCTGGCGCAAGGCTAACTTGGGCACATGATTCGGCGTCAGCTCATTTTGTTCGAGATTTGAAAGAATCTCCTTCGCGCGATGGATCACAGAGGCGGGTAAACCGGCTAATTTTGCCACTTGAATCCCGTAGCTGTGATCACATCCGCCTTCGACAATTTTTCTCAAGAAAACGATATTATCCGCCCACTCTTTGACAGCCACGTTATAGTTTTTCACCCGCGGCAGAATGAGCGCGAGCTCAGTCAACTCATGATAGTGCGTGGCAAAAATTGTCTTTGCCGCGACCTGAGCGGAATTGTGTATATATTCGGCTACCGACCAGGCGATGGACAGCCCATCAAAAGTGCTCGTTCCACGACCAATTTCGTCCAGTAAAATCAAACTTTTTGTCGTTGCGTTGTTCAAAATGTTGGCGGTTTCGTTCATTTCCACCAGGAACGTACTTTCCCCACCGGCTAAATTATCAGAAGCTCCGACCCGGGTAAAAATCTTATCGACAACGCCAATTCTGGTTTTTTGAGCTGGAACATAACACCCCATTTGCGCCAGGATGATGATCAACCCAACCTGACGCAGGTAAGTCGACTTGCCTGCCATGTTGGGTCCGGTGAGAATGATGAGCTGCTGTTCTTGGTTATCCAAATGAGTATCGTTAGCGACAAACGACTCGCCATATGGGAGAAGCTTCTCCACTACCGGGTGTCGGCCATCTTTAATCTCAATAATCGAGCTCCCGTCGATTTTTGGACGGTGATAATTATTCTCGTACGCTAAAAACGCAAAGTTGACCAAACAGTCTAAAGTGGCTATCTGCCGGGCGTTCTCTTGAATTTGGCGAATATGCTGCGACGCCGCTTTACGAAGCTTGTCAAACAATTCGTATTCCAGGGTCACGATCTTGTCTTCAGCATCCAATATTTTCTCTTCGTAGGCTTTTAACTCCGGAGTTATGTATCTTTCGGCATTGACTAACGTTTGTTTGCGAATGTAATGCTCCGGAACTTTGGATAAATTCGCTTTCGTGACTTCGATATAATACCCGAATACTCTGTTGTAACTCACTTTCAGGGATGGAATGCCGGTCTGTTCCTTCTCTTGATTTTGCAGGCGCGCTATCCAATCCTTACCGGAATAAGCGATATCTCTCAAATCATCCAGTTCTTTAAGATAGCCCTTTCTGATGAGTCCGCCATCGGTGACCGACAACGGGGGCTCGTCGACGATGGCGTCCTCAATCTCACGCACGAGAGATTTCAAATCATCGATTTTATCGACGAGTTCGCGCAGTTCAGCAGCTTCAGTATGGGCCAAAAGATCCTTTAAAACCGGAATTTTTTGCAATGAATTTTTAAGCGCAATCAAATCTCTGGCGGTCGCGCGATTGGTGCTGATCTTGGAAGCGATTCTTTCCAGATCGCCGACTTCTGTGAGCTCGTCTTGTAGTTGACCAATACTGGTTTTGGAGCCGTGCAGCTCCTCAACCGCGTCGAGCCGTCTGTTGATTCTGTGGGTATCTAACAGAGGTTTGAGAAGCCACTGCACCAAGCGCCGTCCCCCCATGGCGGTTTTGGTTTTGTCGATAATGGCAATCAAAGCCCCGTGGCTGGTCCCGCTTCGGATAGAGCTCAGCAGCTCGAGATTCCGGCGGGTATCGCCATCCAGACTCATATACTCAGCTCCGGTAAACCGCTGTAAGTGGTTGAAATGGCTGAGCTGGTTTTTTTGCACCTCTTTTAAATAATACAGGGCTGCGCCAGCCGCTGAAATGCCGGCGCTTAAATCTTCACAACCGAAACCTTTGAGTGAGAGGGTGTTAAAATGCTGCGTCAAAGTCTCATAGCCAAAATTTTGGGAAAAAATCCATTCCTCTCGTTTCGTAAGAAACAACGAGCCCTGTTTCTCCAACTTACGTTGAATATACTCGGCCTGCTCTTCCGAAACCAACAATTCCGACGGGTTGGCTTTGTTCAGCTCTTCCCAAACTGCATCTGATGCCATTTCGCCAGCGGTAAATTCTCCGGTAGAAAGATCCAACAAAGCGAAACCGGCGACCTCTCCTTTAAAGTAAAGCGAGGCTAAATAATTATTTCTCTTACTATCCAGCAGATTGTCTGTCATCACGGTTCCGGGACTGACGATTTCGGTGACATCCCGTTTGACAATGCCTTTAGCAAATTTTGGATCTTCTGTCTGTTCGCAAATGGCAACACGGTAACCGGCTTTCACCATCTTAGCCAGATAGGTGTCCAAACTATGATACGGGAAACCGGCCAGAGGCACATTGGCGGATGTGCCATGAGCCCTGGAGGTGAGCGTCAAACCGAGCACCTCGGACGCTTTCTTCGCATCGTCGAAAAACATCTCGTAAAAATCCCCCATGCGGAAAAAGAGCACCGCATCCTTATGTTTGGCTTTGATAGCCAAATACTGCTCCATCATCGGAGTTTTTTTAATGTTTTTGCTCATTTCGATTTTCGAATATCTTCACCCCAATTGAGCTTTGAACGCAAAACGTCATAGAAACTGCGTCCGCCATAAGTCACCAATTTAATCCGGTAGTCGGCTTTTTGGATGATCACTTTTTGTCCGGAAGTCAGCGTTTTGCTCACTTGACCATCTCCACTCAGCGCAACATCCTGCGCAGAAGTGACGATCTCGATCTGTACCTGTTTATCCCCCGGAATGACCACCGGCCGTGCGCTGAGCGTATGCGGACTGATAGGATTAATGATGATCGCATCCATGGCAGGGAGTAAAATCGGCCCCCCCGCAGCCAACGAGTACGCTGTCGAACCGGTTGGCGTGGAAATAATCAAACCATCGCTAAAATAGGTATTTAACAATTCGTCATCAATAAAAGTTTTGATAGCGATGATACGGGAGACCGCGCCTTTATCAAACACAAAATCGTTGAGAGCGGTGAGGCGGTCAGCGCTGCCTTCGATTTCTGCCTGTAACATCATGCGCTCGACGATGTCGTAACGGCCGTCCAGAATATCTTCCAAACTGATGTAAAGCTCATCAGGCGCAAGCTCGGCCAAGAAACCCATCCCCCCGATCTTGACGCCCAAAATCGGAATCCCGCATCTCCCGACAATGCGGGCAGTGGAGAGAATGGTACCGTCGCCGCCAAAAGAAATCAGCATGTCACAGCTCTTTCCAAGGAGCTGCGAGGGGACATGCCGAATGCTGCCGGTTATTGGAGAGAGCTGCATTGCCAGCGAGGCTTCCACAACAAAACCGACTTGTTTTTTTTTCAGCCACTCCAAAAACTCCGGGACGATGTGCGTCACCATCTGTTTTTCTAAATTAGCCACAATTCCCAGCGTTCTGGGTTTTTCATAGTGTGAAATTTTCCAAAACCTCCCGTTTATAAATCCGTGGATTCTAATTCAAAATCCTGGCCGGACAGAGCAAGCTTTTTGATCTTTTTTTCCGTTTCATCTAACTTGGCGGCGCAAAACTTGTTGAGTTTAATCCCCTCTTCATAGACTTTTATCGAGTCTTCTAAAGACAGGTCGCCTGTTTCCAATTCAGAAACGATTTCTTCCAGGCGTCTCATGGCAGATTCAAAAGTCATTTTTTTCATAATAAGGAGTCCGTTTGGAGTGCA
>JBHHWX010000107.1:0-14045 GCA_046756745.1 bacterium
TAAGCAATTAAAAAGATGCGCCGTTTTTTGCCTATTGCCTATTGCCTATTGCCTACTGCCAACTGCCTACTTTGTGTGTTTCAATTGTTAAAATGACTACTGCTCCAATGGAGCCACTTCTTTCAAGCGAAGTCTTGGAAGAAGCTTAGTGTCTTAGTGTTTGTTATCCGGATCAGTTCGGATATGATAGGCGAAGGCTCCGGCATTACATTTTCGGTTGGTTTACTAATTTCACCGCCTCGATTAAGCCTGGGGGAAGCTCTGTCGAAAATGAGCCCGCTCGACACCAGCAGACCGAGTATTATGATCAGTAATATGGCAGTAGAAATAGCTAAAAGGCTTTTGTAGCCGATTGAACTCTTAGGGCGTCCTTTCTCAAGAGCGATTTTTATGGTCGATTCGCTGGAAGAAATCTCAGGTTGTAACTTGGTTGACTGCTCGGCTTTCAAATAGACTTGCTTTTCACTCTTTAGATCAGCAGCGAGGTCAGCGACATGCTGATATCGTGTTTCAATGTGTTTGTCCAAGGCTTTATCAACGATCCTTTGCAAACCCATCCCTTACCTCTCTTTTGTAGCGGGCGAGGGGCTCAGGTTGTTCGTGAATTATTGAATATACAAACGCCTGCTCATAATCAGCTTCGAAAGGATGTAGTCCGGTGATAAGTTCATACAATAGAACACCAGTTGAAAAAATATCGGTTCTCTCATCAAGGGCTTCACCTCTGACTTGTTCAGGTGACATGTATGCTGGGGTTCCCATTGTGAATCCTGCCTTGGTAAGTGTGCTTCGGTCCCTCAACTTCGCCAGTCCAAAATCGAGTATTTTCACCCAACCATCCCTATCAATCATAATATTTTCCGGTTTGAGATCTCGGTGAACAATTCCGGCTTTGTGGGCTCTACTCAAACCTGCACAAATTTCGATCACGAAATTTATCGCTTTGAGTATTGGCAGATCTTGTTGCGTAATTAATTCTCTTAGCGTCTCGCCATCGATATATTCCATTGCTATGTAAACAATATCTGCATGCTCACCGAGTTCGTAAACTGTAACAATGTTAGGATGATTGAGTCTGGCTGCTGCTTGCGCCTCTCGCATGAATCTGCGTCTTGAATCTTCATCTGTGATCAACCTAGGTGATATACATTTGATGACTGCGGTCCGGTTCAGTTTGATATCCTCGGCAAGATAAATTTCTCCCATCCCGCCTTCACCGAGTTTCCTGATTATTTTGAAATGTGAAATGGTTTCGTTTAGCATTTAGAGCGTGGACTTGAGTTTATTTATTACAGCCTACCATACTCAGTGGTGAAGGACGACCGGGCATAAAAGCTGCGATTTAAAAATAAGCTTCGAGGGGGCACAGAAGTAACCCATTTAAAAAGAGCCCTTCGACTGAAGCAATGGTTAGAGCCCGGACGCGCAGCGAGACACAGACTTTTGATTCAACTCCACCCGACCCGACGCGAGGCTCCCACAATTTCACAAAACTTTCTGTTTCCACTGTCGCAGCTACTTGCCGTCTCTCCAACACGACCCAAACGGCACGGTGCCTGCCGTTTTGCATCTCAGTTCTTTCTCTTCAACTCTTATGCTGCTTCTGGCCGAAAACTTTTAAAGCTCTAACATATGTTTCGACTACCCCTTTATCCATTTCCAGATGTCTAATAATAGACATTCAGTTCCCTTCTTTAACCAACCTTTCTCTAATCCTATCTCAAGAACCGTCTTGTCGGGCAGTGCCCATGCTTTTTTTTACGGTGCCATTTGCCGCCTGGTGCACGCACTAACTTTCCCAGGTGGACTTCACCCTATGCAATAGGCTCGGCGCAATTTGTCGGTGGGAACGAACGTGGCTCACGCAACTGATCGAATTTGGGTTCGGTATGTGTGAGATTGGAGTGAATGCAATATGCTCCTCCTTGGATAACTGCACGAGTATGTTAAAAAGAGGTCATTTTATTTGAAAAGATCAAGGGAAAAATTACCGGTTATCCGGTTATCTATTTGCAAAAAGAAAAAGCCGTGAGCTTTTGTAACGGATCATGCAGAAAATAATGTTTAACCCCCAAAAAAAACGCCCCGGGATCCTACGGACCCCAGGGCTTGTGGAGGTGCGGCTTTTTGTATTTCGTTGTATGTTTTTAGCGCTGCCTATTTCGTCAGCACAAGCCCCGTTGGATAAGTAAACCGCCTGTTTTGTATGACTCGACCATAAGCAGTCCTATCGGTTAGGTGGCTAAATTTCAAATATTTATCCAAACGGGGAGTACTATTTTCAGCAATGTCAGCTTCTTTGTCTGCATAAATTCTCCTACTTTAATTCGATAGAAATAGATGCCGCTGGGCAATCCTTTTGCTTCGAAAATGACTTTGTGAGGTCCTGACGCTAGCGATTCCTCCACCAACGTAATTACTTCTCTACCTGCAATATCGAACAACTTGAGCGAAACATGTGAACGTTTCGCAAGAGTATACACAGTTGCAAACTGTGTAGGATCACTATTTCTCTATTCTTGAATTTTCATAATTTATTTAAGACGTAACCTATTTTATATCAATTGCTTACAGTTAGTTTAAAAGGAAATTTTGGGTTACATCCAGTTCGGGCTTTTACACCACCTTGATTTTCCCGGTAACGGCTTCGTTGATGCTCAATCTATGTCAAATAAAACCTATAGGTTATATCATCCTGTGGACATATGGCACTATTGATGGCAAAAGTAGAAAGGCGCGGTATAACCTGATTGGTCGCGGTCCACATTCACAGCCAGTATGGCATTCACGAATCCCTCACCTCATCCACCGTGCCACGAATGTTACCTTTAAAAAACTCAACTTCGATCGTTTCATCCGGCTTTAATTCCGACGCTTTGGTGACAATGATCCGGTCTTCGGAGCGATAGCAGATACTGTAGCCGCGTTTCAAGACATTGCGGTGTTCGAGAAGCGTAAACCGGTTGGTCATCCCGTTCAGCTTTTCATGACAAAGGTCGATTTTGTGCCCCATGAGATTTTTTAAGTGGCGCTGCAACTCATCCAGCCGTTGCGAGTATTGCCGTATCATGTCGAGCGGCTGATGAAACGCATAGCAGCCTTCGATGGTCTTTAATTTTTCGCGCTGATAGTGGATTCGATCGAACACGGCGTCGGTCATATTTTGCACGGCATTCTTTAAGGAAGCGGCTAACTCATCGCGGCTGGGAACCACCAGCTCGGCGGCCGCGGAAGGAGTCGATGCGCGTACATCCGAAACAAAATCGCATATGGTAAAATCGACTTCATGCCCGACCGCGGAAATAATTGGAATCTCCGACGCGAACACAGCGCGGGCGACCTTCTCTTCGTTGAAAGCCCACAGGTCCTCCAACGAACCGCCCCCGCGTCCGACAATCAGGACGTCGATCCGGGCATATTCGTTGAAAGTTTTGATAGCCTGAGCGATTTCACTGGCGGCCCCCTCCCCTTGCACACGCACCGGCAGCAAGATGATTTCCACCGCTGGAAAACGGCGTCTCAGAATTGTGATCATATCATGAATCGCGGCGCCTGTTGGCGAAGTCACGATTCCGATACGTTCAGGGTAAACCGGAAGGGATTTTTTATATTGCTCGGAAAACAGGCCTTCTTCTTTGAGACGATGCTTCAACTGCTCAAAGGCTATCTGCAGCTCTCCGGCGCCCGCCGGCAGCATTTGCTGGACGTCGAGCTGATAACTTCCACGTTTTTCATAAAGAGAGAGACGCGCTTTCAGCGTCACCTTCAGCCCATCTTGGGGTGTGAAAAAAACATGATGATTCCGGCTGCGCCACATCACGCACGAGATTTGCGCATTTTCATCTTTGAGAGAGAAATACATGTGGCCGCTGGAATGGTGGGTAAAATTGGATATCTCCCCCTGTATCCAAACATGCGGGAAATGAGACTGCAACAGATACTTAATCTCTCTTGTCAGCTCCGTTACAGTATAAAATGGCTCCTCGGCTAACTGATCGACGAAGTTTAACTGTTCCATGATGATCAAAATCAGTGGTGGGAATTTGACCGAAAACTTAGAAATAAGCTCTAAGCCCCGTCCCCGGGGCGTCGTTGTCTGTTGTTTTTACAAAGCACCGAACGCACCCGAGGACGGGTGCTTGAGCACTTAAAATTGTGAAGAAAAAGATAAGGGTTTCTCGAATGCTTCAGGAAAAATCAGAAACCCTTAATTAAACGCATGTTTCAACTAATTACCGAACCTTCTTCTTATGACGGTTTTTTCTCAGCCGTTTTTTCCTCTTATGAGTTGCAATCTTATGTCTTTTACGTTTCTTACCGCTGGGCAATCTTTCACCTCCAATCTAAGTTATTTCTATGTTTTGATTTTGATTGACTATTTTTTTAAGATCGTTTGAAGCTCTAAAAACCGGCGCCATTCTGTCCGGAACATGCATAATTTTGCCAGTCTTCGGGTTGCGCGAAATGCGCTCATTTCGATGAACCGTTCGAAAGCTTCCAAAACCACGTATCGTCACCGTATCTCCTGATTGTAACGCATAGCCAACCGTGGCTAAAAATCCATCGACGACGGCCGCGGTTTCCAGTTTTGTTAATCCTGTTCCCTCCGCTACGATGTTGATGATATCTCCTTTAGTCAAAGTATTCCCTCCCTGACATGATCCGCGTTAGCAAACTTTTCAGGGTTATTATAAGAAATACGGAAGTTAAAGTCAAGATTTAAAGGATATTATGAGATTTATTCACGAATGATAGCTATTTTCTTAATTTGGGTGAAGTTGTCTTGCTTAAGCAGGACGATATAGATTCCCGACGGAACCCTCTCTTTATTCGCATCGGTCCCATCCCATTGGAAACTGGTTGGCGTCAGGGCTGTCGAGCCTAATTTATCGGTCCGGATTACCCTGCCATCGGAAGTCAAGACTTGAACCTCCAAATCGCTGGTGTTGCTGGGTAAAAACTCGACCCGCAGCCGTGCGTGCTTGGGAATGATAAATGGGATCGGATAAATACTGGTAATACCTTTCACATCCGTGCCCTCTGACGGCACCCGGATTAAATTAAAAGTAAACCGAGAATACGATCGGGTCAACAAATTTAGGTCCGGGCCATCCAGAACTCGAACGTTGATAGGCACGATCACAATTTCAGTAAATTGCGGCAGAAGCGGCAGCCGGACGCCATCTTCCGGATCAAAAATTTCAAAAGAAGAGCTCCCGCCGGGAGGAGTTGTGATCACGCCAAATTTCCAAAAGTCGGGATTGTCAACGCTGCCGCCGATCAGAAAATCTCCTGACTCGAACGCGGTGAAGCGATAATACTGCGCAGTCAACGCCAGGCTGGAATCGGAAATCGTGGTATCCGACGTGACGGTAAAATCTCCGGCAAGCCTAATCTCACGATTGTACAAATTGCTTTCTTCATAAAACCGGACGGTATCAGCCCGGCTGCCGGTGAAATAATTCCAGATAGAATATTCAGCGAATGCGTCCGTCAAGCGGATGTTGTTTTCAAATAAAGCCTGCTTCACAGCGTCGATTGCAACCACGTTTGATAACATGATTTCCCATGTCCTGCTCATGATGTCCAGCTTGTTGGTTTTTTTGACTAAAAAATGGTTCCAAAGCGACTCGCCGAGGTAATGGGAAAACGGGTCGAAACGATTGAAGGAGATGTCCGGTCTGTTGAAAAAGAAGCGCTGGTATTGCAGATAATCGTTGATCTCGTCGTAAACAATATCTTCCATCCAGATCGAGCACAATTCATAATAATAAATCTCATTGCTATTCATGATCGTCCGGTAACTAAACTGGATCGCATGAAAATATTCATGGGCCGCCGTCACTTGCGCGCCCGGGACTCCTGACGTAAAAAATCCTTCTGCATAATCGTTGTCGATTTCGATATAGGTGATACGGTCGTTTTGTTGAGTTTCGGAAACCGGGCCATCCGTCGTGGTCAGGCCGTAAACCGCGCTGAGATTATGAATATACACATCGTATTCCGGACCATCGACCCCGTTATCCGCAGGCGGCTCTAAATAGCCTAATTGGTCGATTTCAAAAGCGTACGACTTTTCAAAGGCGGCCTCGACCGCATCGATATAATCCGGTCGACCGTTGCCATCCAGATCTTCTAATGGAACGGCGTCTAACCCGCTATCGGCGTAATGAAAGCGAAATCGACCGGAGGCGCTGACGACATGCAGCGGAAGAGTGGGTCTGGCAAACAAGGTTTGCAAGACAGCCTGGCGGTCGCCATCGAACTCATCGAAATGGTTGCGGACTTGTTGTAAAACAATCGTTCCGCATCGCGGCAAAAAAGGTTCTTCCCCTTTGATGCGGTACTCTGGCGGCACTTTTTCAGCAGGTAGAATCGCAATGGCCTGCATAAACAAGGACTCGAGCGCTGCCGGCGATAAGTTTTCTTTCGAGAACCTACCGGAAGGGAGCGGTTGTGCGCTTGCGGCGCTTTGTAAAAGACACAAAACAGTGATGACGAGCGAAGCAGTTATTTTTATCATTCTACTTTTTCCGAAAGACTAAAGTTAAGGGCACTCCAAAAAACCCGAATTGTTGTCGAAGGTGATTTTCCAAAAAGGCTCGGTAATTACTTTTGATCGATGTAGGAGCGTTTGTAAAGAAGGCGATTACCGGGGGATTGGATTTTATCTGGGTGCAATATTTTATTTTCACTTCTTTCCTATCCATAGAAGGCGGGGCATATTTTCGCGTCACCGCTTCTAAAAAAACATTTAATTCAGAGGTTTTCACGACTTTTCTTCTTTCCTGATCAACGGATTTCGCAATGTTCAAAACTTTATAAACACGCTGCTTTGTCAGTGCGGAAATGAAAATGATAGGTAAATAATCTTTGCTTTTCAACCTGTCATGGATTTTTCTTTCGAATGCGATCGCTGTCTTGGAGTCTTTCTCAATAAGGTCCCATTTATTCACCGCCAGAATCACGCCTTTATTCAAACTGACCGCCTCATCTAGAATCTTGAGATCTTGTACTTCCAAGCCCAAAGTGGCGTCGATCATTATCACGGCGACATCACAACGCCTGATGCTTTCAAAACTTCGAACCGTACTGTAATATTCAACAGCATCTTTGACTTTCGCTTTTTTTCGCAGACCCGCCGTATCGATGAGAAGAAAGGGCTCGCCGTAGTAGGTGATGCGGGTGTCGATGGCGTCACGCGTGGTACCCGGAACCTCTGTGACGATCATCGTTTCCCTGCCGGTCAATGCGTTCACAAAAGACGACTTTCCAACGTTAGGGCGTCCGACAACAGCCAAGGCTATTTCCGCAGCAGATGGGGCGATTTGATTTTCATCAACCTCGGGCAGAAAAGAATTCATAACATCGAGGAAATCGCCAATATTGCGACTGTTCAAAGCAGAAATCGATACCGGCTCGCCTAACCCCAATTTAAAAAACTCTGCGGTATTCCATTCTCTGGCAGCGTTATCCACTTTGTTGACGGCAAGCAGCACTTTCCTGTGGGACTTTTTCAAAATTTTCGCCAATTCCTCATCCATGGCTGTCACGCCGGCGTAGACATCGACCAGAAACACAATCAGGTGCGCTTCGTCGATCGCCGCTTGCACTTGATGGTAAACAGCCTTTTCGATCAGGTCCTGGTTCGAAGGCAAGTACCCCCCGGTGTCCATGAGGGTAAAATGCCGGCCGGCCCAATCTGCTTGCGCATATTTACGATCGCGAGTGACCCCAGGCCGGTTATCGACAATCGCTTCCCTGCGTCCAACGATACGGTTAAACAAAGTGGATTTACCAACGTTGGGCCGGCCGACTATGGCAACCACAGGGACATTCATAAGTCAGCGAGCGGTTTAAATATTTTTGTAAAGTCGTTGTCTACGGCAACGACGGGTTTTTGCAATTCGGCGCTGAGCTTGTCAACAGTCCAGTCGTCCAGAAAGAGGCGATCGTCTTTCAAGCAGTTCGCCGGCAGGTAAATTGTATCGCCTAAGTTAGATGTTTTTAAATGATTCCAGATATCCTGACCGGTTAAAAGGCCGGTGATCCGAATGGTTAGACCATAATAATGATTTTCAACCGCCTCCAACTGCGCCTCGAAATTTTCGATACGATTCAATGCGGGTAGAATATTTGTTTCCATGAACCCATAGGCTAAAGTTCCAGTGACAAACGTTGCTTTTCTTGTTACCGGCAAAACACGTGGGAAGGTTTTCGCCTGTTCACAAAAATCATCTATCATGTAACGCACCATTCCCACACCGTTTTCTTTTTGATAAAACCCATCATATCTTTCTGCCGCCGGCATCTCTCTTTGAGCCATAATATAGAACTCATCGGCCGCATAAACGAAATACTCTCCGGTCTCCTTGAGAAAAGAGTGAGCGGTCGCGTTTGTAAAGTCAAGCACACCGGCTGCATATTCTTTTGTCACCGGCTTTAACTTCTGCAGCCCTCTACGATGTTTGGTCAACCCGACCGGGACGATTGAAACGGATTTCAGAGATGGCAAAAACTGCGCGAGATCCTGAATGGTCTTTTTGAGGATATCCCCGTCATTAATATCCGGACAAATCACGATTTGGGTGTGAATTTCGATGCTGTTATTCGTGAGATACTTCAACTTTTCGATGAGGTGGTCGTCATGCTGTATCCCGAACAAAAATTTGCGAACTTCGGGTTCCGTCGCGTGCACCGAAACAAACAACGGGGACAAGCGCTGGGCGACAATTCTCTCGAGATCTTTTTTGGAGAGATTGGTGAGCGTTACATAGTGTCCGGACAAAAAAGACAACCGAAAATCTTCGTCCCGGAAATACAAAGCAGGACGCATTCCTGCGGGATTCTGATCGACAAAGCAAAACGGACAATCGTTGCCGCAAAAACGGATTTGGATTTCTTCAAATTCAAGACCTAGATCATCATCGAAATCTTTCTCGATTTCGTAGATTACGTTTTGCCCATCCTTGCTCACTTCCATCTCCAACTCTTCCTCAGCGATGAGAAACCGATAATCGATAATATCGCGAACAAGCCGGCCGTTTATTTTCAGGACGTCATCGCCAACGTTCAGACCCATATCATCCGCTGGGCTTTGGGGCTTTATATTAGTGATTTTCATCATAGATGTTTATTTCAATCGTACAAAATCGCCGCTTTCAAACTCAGAGCCCGAAACAATCGAACACTCAGAGACCCAACCGCCATCGACGTTTGGATTGGTGACGTTGATTTCTCCGATATTTAACTCCATACTTCCAAGAGATATTCCGGTTTAAGGATCGATTAATTACGCTCCTTTTCGATAAACAAAAAACCGGTCGCCGGCCGCAACCCCTATTTCGGAACCGGCATCGATATAAACCAGCCCCATTTTTTCTCGAATCACTTTTGCTTGCCAGAAAATTTGCGGGGCACTTTCGTTGATCAGTTTGATGACGTCGCGTACGGCGTCACGGGCGGCTTTACCCACGAGCGATTCATCAAAATCCCTTTGGCTCCGAAAATCGATTGTGTGTGTATTTGCTTGGATTCCCCTGGATGACTTTTCTCTTCGGACGGTTTCAGTGGTTATCATATCTGCGGTCGCCGTACTCACAAGTTGACATTCCAGCTCCACGGTTGCAGATTTATCTTGAATTCCCAGACCAAAGCCTTTCATGCGGCTTCGGGCTCTCTTGGTATCATAACCAAATTCTGTCACCACTCCCATCACGACAAATTCGACCCCTAACAGGTCTCCAACTTTTGCCACGCTTTGAGGCGTCAATGCGTCCAAGCTGTGCTCCTGAAGGAATTTGTCAAGTTGCGGCCTTGCAACCACGTGATACTGTTCTGTTTTAAGCAGCTCAGTCAAAATCATGTCGCTCAAACCTTCGCCCACGTTTTTCCGGTCCCACCAATGCCAGCGCCCATCGGTTTGATCTTCGAATGTCAAGATAGCGACTCGTTTTTTGATTCGCTTATGAAGCTGTTCATTTTTTTGAGAAAAGATGCTGGTGACGCTCAACAAGGAGAGAGAGATTCCCGCCCAAAATTGAAATTGTCGAATTCGTATTCTTTTTGCTTTCCGCATAGCAACCTATTGGGTTTCTAATCCAGTCGTCAAAGGAAAATCGCAGTTTCGTTCTATTTCGCCGTCACGATCACGACTCGGCACTCTCGCAGAAAATTTTGAGCGTGAGCTGCGGCGTGAATGAGAATCGCATCGTTATTTGAGATCATGATATTTGATGTTCTTTTTCTTGAGCGGCTCAAAGCTTGAATGATCAACGGTCGCGGACCGGCGCGTTCGTCGCTTAGCGCGTGTTTTAACGTTCTCCGGTAGTTCACGACTCCGGATTTTATCGCGGTCTCGCGATCGACATAATCGATCCCGTAAATTTCTTCCAGACGTTCATTGAGGATTTTCGGTGCGAAAACCGGCGCGAATGCAGCTTCTCGAGCATCGATGATCAAGCCCGTGTAAGGCGAACCATTCTCAGCAAAGTATCCTTCAGAAGGCACGATCAGCACGACGCCTTTCGGAACCGGCTTGTACTCAGGCCAGGGTTGACCACACGTGGGGCAGAGAGGCTGATCGCTTAATCTCAGTTGTGACTTACCGGTTTCATCTGGCAGCAACAGCTCGCCGAGATACTCCATAACCGGAAGCTCGATATCAATTTCCACTGACATATCCGACATGGAGCGCGTATTGACGATTGTAAATTTTCGAGCCGCTGATTCCACTTTTACTTTGAGCGCACTGTTTCCCCGCAACAGCTCTCCGATTTTCGTTTCGCTGTTGAAACCTAACTTCTCGATGGCTTCCAAGAGGTTTTGTGAAGCAGCGATTTTCGCTTTTTCTAAAGCGCGCAGTTTCTGAGTCCGCTCGGGACTGATAATCGCACTGTTTCCCGTAGCATGAATCACCATAGTTTCCCAATCGATAGCACCATGGCTACCTAGATTTTGTTGCAAGCGCTGCCCGAAAAGGACATTGCAGGAACATAAAAAAACAAAGCTCGAAAACCATAAATACTGAAAAATCATACTTTCTCCACAATTTCCTGAAAATAAAAAGAGCGAATGACGGGATTCGAACCCGCGACGCCTGGCCTGTGAAACCAAGGCTGTAAATAGGATAACTTTTTAAGAATGAATTGATTGGGACAGGATGGATTTTCTTTACCTAGTGTCTGAACGAAAACTCGAAAAATGCGCGACTTAGAAATCTCTTCGCGAAGGCGTCCCGCCGAGCCAAGTAGGAATTTATCCTCGGCCAGGAGGCCTTCGGGAAGAGAAGGTCGTTTTCGTTCAGACACTACTTATGCAGTTTTAAACTTTTCAGGAGGCTTATCAACTGCCTTCTGCTTGTGATCAGGAGCAAAAGTGGTGAGAGAAAAAGTATTCTCCGTTTCAGCCCACCTCCTGAAACTTCGTATGGGTTCGTATTTCCAAAGAACTTTAATCGATGGCTAATAGGGCTATTGAGGTGTTTGGTGATGCCCAGATTAGCCGCCTGATAATGACATCCCATAATAGAAAATTTTAGCGAACAAATCAAGCATTATTCCATTTCTCCACCATTGCATAGCGTTGCGTAGCCATAAAAATACCAAATCCCAAAGTCCAACTTTTAACTGGGATTTGGGATTTGGTCAAATTAGGATTTCGTTGCACAAAAATGCTAACTCTGAGCGACAATATCATGGATCGCTCTCGCTGAAGTCTAACCTGGCTATCTCATTCGAGTGTTCCCTGTACTCAATGAAAGTTATTCCAAAGGCGTGAGCTGACCCAGCATTGTCGGAATGAGTTCTGATACGGTAGGATGAATATGTACGGCCCGTTGAATCACGGTGTATGGCGCTTTAGCGTACATGACATCTAAAATTGAATGAATAACCTCGTCACCGCCAACGCCCAAAATAGCTGCACCCAGAATTTCCTTCGTCTCAGCATCCACGAGGATTTTCATAAATCCTTGTGTTTCCCCTCTCTCGCGAGCCCGGCCAATCCGTGCCATAGGCATCTTGCCAATCAGCGCTTTCCGACCGGATTGTCGTACCTGTGCTTCGGTTTTACCAACCCGTCCCAACGGCGGGTCGATATACAAGCCGTAACAAAGGATGCGGTCGCTCACCCGGCGTGGATCGTTATCCAGTAAATTGGCAGCGATAATCTCGAAATCATGATAAGAGGTATGCGTGAAAGCTCCCTTCCCGTTGCAATCGCCCAGCGCCCAGACACCGGACACATTTGTTCGAAGTTGATCGTCGACCACGATGTAGCCGCGCTTATCGATGGCTATGCCAGCTTTGTCCAGTCCCAGGTCATCGGTATTCGGGACCCGGCCGACGGCCAGCAGGAGATGTGAGCCGGTTACCTCCCTATCACTGCTTTCGCAATCTATGCCCACCACAACCTTATCGCCGCGTTTCTTGGCCGTGATACATTTGGCGTTGAGACGGATGTTGACACCCTCGTTCTCTAGAATCTCCTTGACAATTTCGGATACATCTTCGTCATCACGCTGGATTAAGCGCGACCCCATCTCAACAATCGTCACCTCGCTGCCAAATCGCCGGTACATTTGACCGAACTCCAGCCCGATATAGCTTCCGCCAATGACAATCAAGTGCTCAGGGAGAAAGTCCACTTTCATCATACTCGAGTTGGTCAGGTAATCCACACTCTCGATTCCGGGTATAGGTGGAGCAAACGCCCGAGCGCCGACATTGATAAAAATCTTGTCCGCCGTGAGCTTTTCTTCACCAACGCTGACAGCGTGAGGGCCTTCAAAACGGGCGTGGCTTTGGAAAACGGTCAGGTTCGGCATTTTTTTCATCCAGTCGGGAACCTCATGGTTCGTTCGACCCGCCACGTCGTCCTTGCGCTCTTTGACCTTCTTCATGTCCACCTTAATATCACCGTCGATCATGACGCCAAAGTCTGCAGCCCGTCTTGCCATGAAGGCAGCGCGGGCGCTGGCAAGCAGGGTTTTCGTAGGAATACAGCCTGTGTTGACACAGGTTCCGCCGAACAGCTTCCGCTCGATTACGGCTACCTTCATCCCCGCATTGGCCAATTTTGCTGACAGGGAGGGTCCAGCCTGTCCTGTGCCAATGATAAGTGCATCGAATGTTATCATGGTTATGTTCCTCCGTTTGATCGTGTTTTGACCTTTTATCACCTCTTAAAGGGTTTCTTGCCGATTGATTTTTCTAAATCCAGGGGCAAAAAGAGCCGGAAGGTTGACCCTTTGCCTAATTTACTTTCTACTTCTACTTTACCCTGGTGTTCCTCGATTATCTGATACACGATGGACAGGCCCAATCCTGTGCCTACGCCAAATCCTTTTTTTGTGAACCCGGGATCAAAGATCCGGCTAAGATCCTCATCAGCAATGCCAATTCCGGTGTCTTGAAATTCTATGATGACGGTACCATTTCGGACGCGGGTTTTGATGAATATTTTCCCCTGTCCTTTAACGGCGTGACTGGCATTCACCAACAGGTTCATAAAGACCTGGTTAAGCTTGTTGGGGTAGCATTTGATGGGTGGGATATTCCCGTAGTCCTTATGAATCTCGATGCGGTTTTTGAGTTCGTGGTGAGCGAGTGTCAAGGTATTTTCAAGCCCCTTGTGGATGTCTACCACATCCAAGTCGGCCATATCGAGGCGGGCAAAATTTCGCAAGCTGTTAACGATTGCCAGAATGCGCTCCGTCGCGGTTTTGTTAACAGCGTTGAGCTGTTCGATGTTTTGCAGCAGTCTGGCGAGCTCCGGGTGGCCATCAACTTCCGGAGCCTTCTCAGGAGTAGGGAAAATGGCCTTGACTTTCTCAACCGAACGCATGAAGAGGTCTACGTTGCTTCTCAAGGCCCCAAGCGGTGTATTGATTTCATGGGCTACTCCTGCTACAAGTTGACCCAAAGATGCCATCTTTTCAGACTGCACTAATTGAGCCTGCTTCTCCCGCAGCTCCCGGGTGCGTTGTTCAACTTTTCGTTCCAATTCTTCGTTGGCCCTCTGAATCGCTTCCTCGGCCTGCTTGC
>JBHHWX010000108.1:0-14011 GCA_046756745.1 bacterium
ATGGCGTTTCTTCTGGCCTATGAATCGATGGATTATTGGAGATCTGGATCAATGTAAAATGAAATTTCACAAAAATCCAGTCATCCATCAATCCAAAAATCCCGTTGCATCAATATAGATTTACATTGTTTTATTCTGATTTGAGTTGTTTTCATGTGCGGCTTCGCCGTATTAGGAATACACCTCAAAAATTCCGGCTGCGCCTTGTCCGCCGCCGATGCACATGGTTACCATGACATAACGTACGCCGCGCCGCCGGGACTCATAAATAGCAGTAGCAGTCAGCTTGGCGCCGGTACAGCCCAAAGGATGTCCAAGCGCGATGGCGCCGCCGTTGACGTTGAGTTTGTCTTTCGACAGATTCAATTCATTGACCACAGCGAGCGACTGGGAGGCGAAAGCCTCGTTCAACTCAATCAAATCGATATCGGCTAACTCCAGTCCGGCGCGTGCCAACGCTTTTGGCACGGCAGCGACCGGGCCGATGCCCATGATTTCCGGCGGCACGCCCGCGGCTGCGAAGGAAACGAATCGCGCTAACGGTTGGATTCCCAATTCTCTGGCTTTGCTCGAGCTCATCAACACGACCGCCGCTGCGCCATCGGAAAAAGGCGACGAGTTTCCCGGAGTGACCGAACCGCCCAGTTTAAAAGCCGGCTTGAGCTTGGCCATTTGCTCCGGAGTGCTGTCGCGCCGGATCAGCTCATCCTGCGCAAAGGTTATCGTTTCGGAGACAACTTTGGCGCCGTGCCATCTGTCGACTCGCACGGGCACAGGAATGATCTCATCTTCAAACCGGTGAGCATCCTGCGCCGCCGCGGCTTTTTCGTGACTGGACAAGGCGAATTCATCCTGCTCGGCTCGCGAAATGTTGTACTTCTGCGCGACGTTTTCAGCGGTCAATCCCATGCTGATGTAGAGCTCCGGACGTGTGTCCACAACCCGGGGATTGGATGAAAATTTATAACCGCTCATGGGCACCATGGACATGGATTCCAGGCCGCCGGCGACCACGCAGTCGTTCATCCCGCTGAGGATACTTTGCGCTGCCATTGCGATGGTTTGCAGGCCGCTGGAACAAAAACGATTGACAGTAACAGCGGCGACGCTGTCCGGTAATCCGGCCATGAGCGCGGTCAGTCGCGCGATATTTAAACCTTGCTCCCCTTCGGGCATGGCGCATCCCATGATAACATCCTCAACCTGCTCTTTATCAACGCCCGCGCGCTTCACAGCCTCCCTGATCACTAGCGCCCCTAAATCATCAGGACGGGTGTTGGTCAAGGCGCCTTTTTTCCCACGCCCAACCGGAGTGCGAACTGCGCTGACGATAACAGCTTCTCGATTATTGTTCATGACTCTTGCCTTTTTTAGTTTAATCGGTTAATCTTAGAATTTCCTTTTTCGCAAAACTCCGAATTCCGAACTCCGAACTCCGAACTCCGAATTCCTCATTCCGAAATCCGAATTCCCCAATCCGAATTCCCCATTCCCAAATCCCCAATCCGGTCATTGTAATTTAATTCCTTAACGGTTTTCTCGTCTTCAGCATGTGCTCGATTCGTTCCTGTGTTTTTTCTTGTCCACAGAGCTGCAAAAATGCTTCCCGCTCGAGCTCTAGCACATGGTCTTCCGGGACTGTTGCGGCGTGGTTCAAGGTTCCTCCGGAAAGAATCTTCGCGAGTGTGGTCGCGAGATGAACCTCATATTCTGTGATGTAATGTGCCTGGCGCATGAGATAGATGCCGGTACGTAAGTTGGCGTAAGCTGCCTCGCCCAAGACCCGTACCATCCGTTTTTCAGGCGCTCGATAATTCGGGGCTAATTCGAGCACGCGTTGCTTGGCGTCGGCAATAAGCCGGTCGCGATTCATCGTGATACGATCCTGATCTTTGAGAAACCCCATAGAGCGCGCTTCTAACGCCGAGGTGGATACCTTTGCTGTGGAGATCAGCTCAAATGCTTGACGCACCCCCTCAAATTCACCCAAGCCGGAACCTGTCCGCACTGAGTGTCTGATGAGCATTTCCGTGGCGCCGCCGCCGCCGGGGATTAAACCGACGCCGATTTCCACCAGCCCCATATAGAGCTCGGCGTGCGCTTGCACCGCATCGCTCCACAAACACAGCTCGCAGCCTCCGCCCAGCGACATGTTGAACGGCGCCGCTACAACCGGATACGGGCTGTAGCGGAACTGGATGATCATCTGTTGAAACTGCTCTATCGTCTTCTCGATGACGTCCCATTGACCGTTGCGTGCAAGCTCCAACAGCGGGGCGAGATATGCGCCGGCGGAAAACTTGTCCTGTTGGTTGCCGATCAGCAAACCGGCAAAATCCTTGCTTACGATCTCGCGCGCTTCCAGAGCCAGATGAAGTACATCTTCGCCCAGGGTATTGGCCTTGCCGTGAAACTCCAGCAAGGCGACGCCATCGCCGATGTCGAGCAAGCTGGCGCTTTTCTCCGAGCGAATGATCGCGTTTTTTTGCCGCTTGACGTCCTTAAGCATAAGCACGCCTTGGGGTCTGGCCGGAGGCGCGTCTGTCGGATAAAACGTTTTTTCTTTCTCTGAGAGTTTCTGTTCGAATACAGAGGGGACGTCCCATCCGTTTTCCTTGAAGATAGTGACGACCTTTTCAACGCCGAGCGCATCACAAAACTCGAAACTCCCGACCTCAAACCCGAAGCCCCATTTCAGACTGTTGTCTATGTCAAAAATCGATTCCGTCACCACGCCGGCCATTTTTCCGGCGTAATGTAAGGAGTCATAGGTTGTGCGCCGCATAAAATCGCCGATCCTGCCCGGGAGCTCGAGCAGCGCTTTATGCCGTTCGATAGCTGTCGGAAGCTTCATGATAGGCGCCAGCTCCGGTAAATTCACGGCGCCTTTATCTTCGTACTCGAATGTTTTCAGGTTCAAAGTAAGAATTCTGGTTCTGCCCTTTTCGTCTTTGGTTTTCTTGTAAAAGCCGTGACCGGTTTTGTCCCCAAGCCAGTTGCGTTCGATGAGTTTTTCGAAAAACCCGGGAATGGCAAAATTCTCACCGGTCGCTTTCGACAGATTCTCCGCGACGTATTTCGTCAAGTCAATGCCGGTGATGTCGTTGGTACGGTAAACCGCGCTTTTGGCTCTGCCGATGAGCTGCCCCATCAGCGCATCTACTTCATCGACGCACAGATCGAGCTCCTCGGTTGCGCGGAAGACCTCGATGATGCTGTGCGCGGTAATGCGGTTCGCAATGAACCCGGGGACATCGTTGGCGATGACCACACCTTTTCCCAGAACACCCTCGCCAAATTCGCGAATCACATCGATCACCCTGGGGTCGGTTTCCTGCAAAGGAATCAACTCGAGCAGAAACAGGTAACGCGGTGGATTGAAGAAATGGGTGCCGATAAAGCGCTTTTTGAATTCATCCGATCGACCCGCGGTTTGCAGTTTCATCGGAATGCCGCTCGAGTTACTCGAAACGATCGCGTGCGGCGAGACAACCGCCTCGACTCTTTTCCATAAATTTTGTTTGATGTCCGGTTTTTCGAGAACCGCCTCAACTATCCAGTCGGCGTCTGAAATTTTCGTCAGGTCGTCTTCGAGATTTCCAGTCGTGATTAGCCGCTGCCGGTCCGGGTGCATAAAGGCTGGCGGCCGGGCCTGTGCGGCTCTTTTCAGCCCAGCCCTGACGATGGCATTGCGGTCGTCGCCATCCGTGGCCGGGATATCGAGCAGGAGGGTCGGGATGCCGGCGTTCGCCAGATGAGCGGCGATAGTGGCGCCCATGGTGCCTGCGCCTAAAACAGCAGCCCGCTGAATGGGGTTCTTCATTTCTTGTATTCTCCTTGGTTAATAGAATGTGAGTAAACGACTCAGCTTTTAGATGTTGGCTTTAGGCCGCTTTCTCAAACAAATGTTTGATAGCCGGCATTCCGTGTTTTGGCTCGAGAAAAGGTTCTTCATGCGATCTCCATTTACGATCTTTACCGAAAAAAGTATTAATTGTATTGTGGAATGTCAAGTGTTAATTTTGCCATACCTGAATCATTCAAATAGCTTTTTAGGTGGCAGAATAATTTTATGGCAAAAAAACAATCTTTATTTATTGTGCAAAACTTTGCTAAAAAAACAAAGTTATTCGGAGTAATAAATTTAAAATTTTGTGAACCCTCTGCGTCTTCGTGTTTTGGCGGTTAGGAATGATTCTGGCCACGTGACAAATTCTTGAAAATAGGAATTATCAAGGATGTCTTACTATATTTAAGAACGGAAGGAGTGCGAGGAACCTTAAGAAACCCGAATGTGAATGTTCCAACATTCTGATTTGGTAAAACTTAGGAGCTGTCAATGTTTTATGTGGTTACAAAATATTGGTGGCATAATTTTTTCACTTGTTTCGACTTATGAAAAATAAATCAGATAAGGTGGTTCTGATTGGGAATCCCAATGTCGGGAAGAGTTTAATCTTTGGATATCTCACAGATAGCTACGTCACGGTTTCAAATTACCCTGGGACCACGGTTGAATGCAGCAGCGGAAAGGCGGGATATGACGGACGAGTGGATGAGGTCATCGATACGCCTGGGATCAATAGTTTGTTACCGTTTTCCGAGGACGAGGTCGTCGCTCGAAACATTCTGCTCAATGAGCGCCCACGATTAGTCGTACAAGTGGCGGACGCCAAAAATGTGCGCCGGGCGCTTTTTCTTTCCGTACAATTAGCCGAAATGGGACTGCCTTTTATTCTCAATCTCAACATGATCGACGAAGCTCAAAGCAAAGGAGTCGAGATCAATGGCACACTCCTTCAGGAGATACTCGGAGTCCCGGTGGTCAAAACCGTGGCCATTCAGCGGCAAGGATTGCAAAATCTCGTCAGCCACATTCAGAACGGGACGGTGGCTTCAAAACTCGAGGTGACGTATCCCAAAGAGATCGAGGCCGCGGCGTCTCGAATTTTGAAACTGCTTCCGGACTATGATATTTCCAAACGCTCCGTCGCGTTGATGCTGCTATCCGGGGACACAAGCCTGAAGGAATGGCTTTCGCAAAATGTGAGCGCCGCCGCCATCCGGAAAATCGAAGTCATTATCCAAGAAATTCAAAAGGAGATACAACGCTCAGTCAGCTCTGCGCTCAGTCAGCGCCGCCTCCAAAAGGCGGAGGAGATTTTCAACGCGGTCTATCATGTGGGCGAGGTCAAACCGCTCAAAGTCAGCGAATTTTTGGGGCGCATCTCCATGCACCCGTTTTGGGGTTCCTTCATTCTCCTGGCGGTCCTTTACGGAGTGTATCAATTTGTCGGCGTATTGGGCGCCGGGACGTTAGTGGATTTTATCGAGAAATTTGTGTTTGGAAAATTCGTAAACCCGCTGTTTGAAAAACTGTTTTCTTTTCTGACTCCCTTCCCCTGGTTATACGAATTGTTCATCGGTGATTACGGCTTGCTCACCATGGCGCTATCGTATGCCATCGCGATCGTTTTGCCGGTCGTCGCCACGTTTTTTTTAGCCTTTGGCCTGTTGGAAGATTCCGGTTATCTGCCGCGACTGGCTGTGATGATGAACAAAATCTTTAAGGCTTTAGGCTTGCATGGCAAAGCGGTTCTGCCCATGGTCTTGGGATTGGGTTGTGACACGATGGCCACTCTCACCACACGCATTTTGGATACACGTAAGGAACGAATTCTAGTCACACTGCTTCTGGCATTAGGAATTCCCTGCTCCGCTCAACTCGGGGTTATTTTAGGTTTGCTTGGCGGGCTCTCCATTACGGCTGTGCTCATTTGGTTGGTGTGTATTACCGGGGTCTTATTTTCGGTCGGCTATCTGGCGTCGAAAGTTCTGCCGGGTGAGTGCTCCGATTTTATTTTAGAGCTTCCACCTTTACGCCGCCCCAGCCTGCTCAATATCGTGACCAAAACCATCGCCCGCATCGAATGGTACCTTAAAGAGGCGGTTCCGCTTTTTTTCCTGGGGACGTTTATTCTGTTTGTGCTGGCCAAAAGCGGCGTTTTGAATACTCTTGAATCGTGGACTCGGCCATTAATTCATGGTTTTTTAGGTTTACCCGAATCTGCGACGCAGTCTTTTCTCATTGGGTTTTTGCGCAGAGATTACGGCGCTGCCGGGCTTTTTGATCTCGCTCGCAGCGGACAGCTTAACCCAGACCAGATTGTTGTCAGTCTCGTGACCATGACTTTGTTTGTTCCGTGTATTGCGAATTTCTTTATCATTATCAAAGAGAGGGGATGGAAGACGGCTCTGGCGATAACGCTCTTTGTCTTCCCCTTTGCTTTCGCCGTCGGCGGTTTGCTCAATCTTCTTTTAAAAGCTTTTTAACATGAATAATTCAGAGCCGCCAAGACACGAAGATGCAAAGGGTTCACAAAGTTTAAATTTATAATGAGTTAGACTGTAGATATTGAAGTTTTCAAATTTTGGTTTGAAAATTGAGCTTAATGACTCATGCATGCATTGACTTATCGATTTCTTTGTGACTTAGTGCCTTCGTGGCAGAAATTTATTCTCTTACCGCCAAAAACTTTGTATTTTTAACAACGTTTTGAACAATGAATAAAGATTGTAAATTGGAAAAGGTCAAAATAATTAACTTCCTAAAAAAATAATTATTTTGCCACTTTAAAAGCTATTTGAATTATTCAGCTTAGGCGCTTAGTTGTAAAGTCTTGCACTTTTTTGGCAAGCTATTTTAACGCAGAGATGCTAAAGTTGGGCCATGATCATTTGCCCGTTATGCGGAAAACGTTTTTTAGAGTCCGAAAACACATTATGCTCAACCTGTCCTTTAGGGAGAGGATGCCATTTGGTTTGTTGTCCTCACTGTCGCTACCAGTGGCCGGCAACATCGCGGACGGTTGATTTCATCAAGAATCTGTTTTTTAAGAAACATAAGAAGCGAGAAAACTCATGAGCGAAAAAGTCGATCATCTGCTCAGGGCGATTTGGCTTATGCAGGAACAAGATCAGACGGTTGACTCAGAGCGCGTTTTTCCTCAGGAGAGCGACGCGGACCACACCACGGCCAAATTTCTGGAGGAAAATGATTTTATCTCTCTGAAAAATGGCATCGTTACCCTTCTGCCAAAAGGTCGACAGAAAGCGGAGACTTTGATCCGGGGCCATTTGCTTGCGGAACGGCTTCTTTCGGATGTGCTGCAGGTCAGCGAGAAAGAAATGACCAAGTCCGCTTGTGCCTTCGAGCATATTTTGAGTCCGGAAGTGACGGACAGCGTGTGTACGTTTTTAGGCCATCCGCCGGTCTGTCCGCATGGTATTACCATCCCGCGTGGGAAATGTTGTTTAAAATTTACCACGCAGATAAGACCGCTGGTTCACCGACTGAAGGACATGGAAATTGGTGAGCAGGCCAGTATTGTTTTTATCGCGCCGGGACGAGAAAAAACTCTGGAACGTCTCGCTATCTTTGGAATGGTTCCGGGTAATTGTATACGGCTTGAGCAGAAAAAGCCGGCGTACGTGATTCAAGTTGATGAAACCGTATTAGCTTTGGAGCCGGATTTGTGTAAAGGGATTTATGTAAAAAAGGCAAATGGAGACCCCTCTCAGTTTAATCGTGAGAAAGGAAACTGCTGAGCCTGACAAGCCCAGCAACAATCGCGCGACTTAACAACCAGACATCCCAAATATCAAATATCAAATAACAAATCCCAACTAAATCTCAAACGACAAATCACATTGAGCAAAACAGGTAACAGAATGCTTTTATCGAGTGTGAACAGGATTTAACCTGTCAGGTACTGAAATCGAAAATATACGATTGACGATATGCGATCTACGCTGTGCGATTTTTCAGGTGCCATCCTGAAAAAATTAGAGATTATCGATCAACATTATCGACAAAACTTTGTCGATGTTTGGCGCTAAGCGCCTAAAGTCGGGAATTTTAGAAAGGAGGCGTCAGATGGAAGATACATTAACTGTTATTGACAACCGTACCGGGAAAACATACACTCTCCCTATCATTTATGGTACGTACAAGAGCTATGGCGCAGCGATCCGGGCGGCAGACTTACGGCAAATAAAAGTCTCCGATGACGACTTCGGGCTCTTAGGGTATGATCCGGGTTTTACCAACACAGCTTCTTGTAAGAGTTCGATTACGTTTATCGATGGCGAGAAAGGCATTTTACATTACCGGGGCTATCCTATTGATGTGCTGGCGACAAAAAGCCATTTCCTGGAGGTCGCTTATCTGATTCTGAATGGCGAGCTGCCATCGCAAGAGCAAATGGACGACTATGAGTGGCAGATCACCCATCACACGATGGTTCATGAACATACGAAAAAATTCATGGATGGCTTCCATTATGACGCTCATCCGATGGGGATTCTGATCAGCACGGTTTCCGCCTTGTCCGCATTTTATCCCGAAGCGAAAAATGTTCGCGATCTCGATAAACGGAAACAGGAGATTTGGCGGCTGGTTGCTAAAATGCCGACTATCGCCGCCTATGCTTACCGGCATCGCATGGGGCTGCCTTATGTTTATCCGGACAATGATTCTAGTTATGCCGGCAACTTTTTGAACATGTTGTTTAAGATGACCGAAAAAAAATATCAGCCCAACGAAGTCCTGGAACA
The DNA here is from genome assembly GCA_046756745.1 of bacterium. GTDB lineage: Bacteria > Zhuqueibacterota > Zhuqueibacteria > Oceanimicrobiales > Oceanimicrobiaceae > JBHHWX01. The sequence goes on from JBHHWX010000108.1 coordinate 8,617, forward strand.
CGCTCTGGATGTGCTCTTCATCCTTCATGCTGATCACGAACAAAACTGCAGTACGAACACGATGCGGAGTGTCGGCAGTTCTCTGCCCGACCCTTATGTGGCGGTCGCGTCTGCTGCTGCGGCGCTCTATGGCCCTCTGCATGGCGGCGCCAATGAGGCTGTTCTGCGTATGCTGCGGCAGATCGGTGATATCGACAAAGTTCCTGAATATGTGAAACGCGCCAAATCGGGTGAAATACGGCTGATGGGTTTCGGACACCGGGTTTATAAAAACTACGACCCCAGGGCTAAAATTCTTCGAAAGATGGCCCCTGAAGTCTTTGAGGTGACGGGCAAGAATCCGCTTTTGGACATTGCCATCGAATTAGAGCGTATTGCTTTGGAGGACGACTATTTTGTGGAGCGCAAACTCTATCCTAATGTTGATTTCTATTCCGGTATCATTTACCAGGCCATGGGCTTCCCGGTAGAAATGTTCCCCGTGCTTTTTGCGATCCCGCGTACGGTCGGCTGGTTAGCTCAATGGCAGGAGATGCTGGAAGATACCGAACAGAGAATTGCTCGACCGCGACAGGTGTTCACCGGGTATGAAATCCGGGATTACAAGCCGATCACGAAGCGGTAGCAAGATACCGCGGATATTTATTGCAGAATGGCGTGTTGTTTGTAGATTTTACTGTTTCCTGAATATAGGAAAGCAGATGATATTTTATCAAGAATGAGAAAATTGTGTGTACATTGCCTCCTGTGAGTTTTGGTCGTAACTTGTTTAAAGTCAAAAAATTATAACGATGAGGCGAGTTGTCCCTCGAGTTGTCCCTGTTAGGCACAGTTTTTGGTATAAAGCATAGGTACTTATTCCTAATGCGGCTGAATCGCACGTAAAAACAACTCAAATCAGTATACAACATGGTAACTCCCTATTGATGCAACAGGATTTGATGAATGATTAAGCAATTAACATATTTAGTGTCTGAACGAAAACTAATCAACAAGCTCTCAGCCCGTCACCGGGGCGTTGTAATCACTTGTTATTACGAAGCTTAAAACGCACTCGGGGACGAGAGCGAGAACATTTTAGAGAGTACACGATTTAATCCATTTGTACAAAAAACAAAGTTTATCGGAATAATAGAATAATGAGGCCTCCAATGCGGCCACATGCTGCGATACTTCATTCCGCTAAAAACGTTCGCTGCTTAATACCTGATTTTTACACATCAATGGTATATTAAAAACGGGTACCCGTACACATGGGACCCGTTTTTATTTTGACTCATTGACAGAGAGTTTATTATGGATGAGTATCCCAAGGTCGTCGCGTTAAAGAATAACAGCCGGGTCACGTTACGACTCATGGTTAAAGAAGACCTGGATGCCCTCATCACGTTTTATCGATCCATCCCTGCGGCGAGTCGACAGTTTTTGCGTATGGACGTCACGAACCGAAAAGCTGTTGAACGGCGCTACGAGAACTTAAACTATGTGAACGTGTATCCGATTTTGGCCGTCGATGAAAACAAGATCATCGGCGTCGCGACCATGTTTCGAGCGGAAACAGGATGGAAACGCAACTTGGGTGAAGTACGGGTTTTAATCCATCCTGACTTCCGTAGAATTGGGCTGGGGACCATTTTTGTCCGGGAATTATTTTTTTATGCTCTCAGAAGTAAAATTTTCAAAATAGAAGCTGAAATGGTTGAAGCCCAGGAGTCGGCGATTGCGGCATTTGAACGGTTCGGATTTCGTAAGGAGGCGATGCTTCGAAAGCACATTACAGATATCAACGGCAAACGCGAAAATCTCATTGTGATGACCCTGGATGTGGAGGATTATTGGTATCTCATCGAAAACCATGTGGAAAATTTTGATGTTCGAATTCAACCTCATTGATCTCATTTTATGAAGGAGTAGACTGTGAAATACTGGCGCAAACCTTTGGATGCGGATTCCATTGCCGTACCCTGCGGCGAGATTCATATCATTGAAAATCAATGCAAAGGCTGCGGTTTTTGTGTTGAGTACTGCCCTAAAGACGTCTTGCAACTATCTGACGGCTACAACCACAAAGGATATCATCCGCCGATTGTGGTCAAAACTGACGAGTGTGTCCATTGCCAATTGTGTGAAATCATTTGTCCCGAATTTGCCATTTTTGTGACCTTGAAGAATAATCGACAAGCTTCAAAGACGGTTCCGGATGCTCGGAAGGAGGAGGTGCAGATTGCAAGCTGACCCGAAAGGTGTTCTCACCGGCGCTCATTATTTGGACGGCGACCAGGCTTGCGCCGAAGGCGCGTTAGCGGCCGGCTGCCGGTTTCTTGCAGGTTATCCTATCACTCCTTCCACAGAAGTCGCAGAGAGAATTGCCGCGCGCTTTCCTTTGGTCGGGGGATTATTTATCCAAATGGAAGACGAATTGGCCTCTATGGCCGCAATTTTAGGCGGATCCTGGGGCGGCAAAAAGTCCATGACCGTCACGTCCGGCCCTGGTTTTTCCTTGATGATGGAAAACATCGGTTTGGGGACGATGACGGAAACGCCCTGCGTGATCGTGAACGTGCAAAGAGGAGGACCCTCCACGGGTTTGCCCACATTGCCGGGCCAGCAGGACATGATGCAAGCGCGTTGGGGATCGCACGGCGATTACGAGATCATCGCGCTTGTGCCGAACTCGCCTCAGGAATGCTTCGACTTGACCATTCGCGCTTTTAACCTGTCGGAAAAATATCGCGTACCGGCGATGGTGATGATGGATGAGTGTGTCGGCCACATGACCGAAAAAGTCGTGATCCCACCGGCCGAGGAAATCGAAGTCTTTAACCGGCAATTGTACGACGGTCCTAAAGATCAATATTTGCCCTACGATGCCCTGAATGGCAACGGCATGGTTCCGCCGATGGTGAATGCCGGGGATGGGTACCGTTTTCACATAACCGGTTTGACTCACGACGAACGCGGCTACCCGGCGATGAACGCTGAGGTTCAGCAAAAGTGCGTGTCGCGGCTTATCGAGAAAATCACCAAAAACGCAGACGATATTCAACAATACGAAGAAAGCAACGTCAAAAATGCGGACGTCGTTGTCGTCTCTTACGGGATAAGCTCTCGAGTGTCTCAACCGGCGATTGAAATGGCAAGGGAGAAAGGCCTGAAAGTCGGTTTTTTGCGACTGCTGACCGCATGGCCGTTTCCGGAACAGCGCTTTAAACAGCTTGCCGAAAAGGTGAAGGCTTTCGTGATGGTGGAGCTCAACCTCGGACAGATGGTTCATGAGCTGGAGCGATGCGTGGCCGGAAAAGCGAACGTTTTTTTGGCGGCTCATGCAGGTGGCTGGGTGCATGACCCAAAAGACATTTTAAAAATCATTCACGAGGCGGCAAAATGAACGACACGATTCAGTCTGAGCCACCGAAGCATCCCATGGAGAGCCTGCTGCGCATGGACCGGATGCCGCATATCTGGTGTCCCGGCTGTGGCATCGGTACGGCGGTCACGGCTTTTACCATGGCTCTGGAAAAAGCTGAGATTCCCTTGGATAACATTGTGGTGGTATCCGGGATCGGCTGCTCCGGGCGCATTGCGGGTTACATCAAATTGGATTCGTTTCACACGACGCACGGACGGGCCATTCCTTTTGCCACCGGTCTCAAATTGGCGAATCCCGGGTTGAAAGTCGTTGTGTTCAGCGGCGACGGGGATCTTATCGCTATCGGCGGCAACCATTTTATCCACGCGGCGCGCAGAAATGTGGACATCACTGTGCTCTGCATCAATAATTTTAACTACGCGATGACCGGCGGGCAACTAGCGCCCACGACTCCGGAGCCGGCCACGACCACCACATCTCCGTACGGGAGCTTCGAGCATCCCTTCAACCTGCCGTTTCTCGCTGAAAGCAGCGGCGCCGTCTATGTCGCTCGCTGGACAGCGCTGCATATCCGCCGGCTGGCAAAATCAATGACCGAGGCCTTACAAAAAAGAGGCTTCTCTTTTGTGGAGATCATCGCTCCGTGTCCTACTTTGTATTCGCGTCGAAACCGTCTGGGAGACGGTTTGGACGAGTTGAAATACTATCACGATAACAGCGTGATCGAGCACGGCGCAGACACGCGGCAGTTGGACATCGCTTATCGCGATAAAATTGCGATTGGCAAGTTTGTCGATACCGAACGACCGACCTTTATCGATGCGCTGAATCATCGCTTTCATGAAGTGTTTGGAGAAAAATATGAATCCTACGGCAGCTCGACAACCCAGTCTCGAAAATTGCCAGTGCGGCAAAGCCGCAACCAAAAGGTCTCTATTACAAAAAAACATTCAGCCACGGATTTACACTGATTGACACAGATAAAAATACAAATTAAGCCAGTTTATTGAAGGTGTAAAATAGAAAAGCAGTTTAGAATTCGGTTTCAAGGTTAAAAGGCAGAATGATTTTTTGGCAGAATAATAAAAATTTATCCTGAAGTATTCACAAAAATTTGTAATACAGACCTTAACCTAATAATATATAACATGTTAACTGGTTGTTATCAAAAATAAGTTTTTAAACGCAGAGTACGCAAAGGACTCAGAGAAAGGCGATTTGTCTGTTGCAAAACTCAATATAGATATCTGCGGTATCATTATTCTGCCATTTAATGATACGGTGTTTATCCATTTGCACTGAGAGGCTTCGATGAGAGACGAAATTCGATTTTCCGGGTTTGGCGGGCAAGGCGTCATCTTGTCCGGAATTTTGGCGGGCAAAGCCGCCGCCCTTTTTGACAACAAACACGCAACCATGACACAGAGCTTCGGCCCGGAGGCCAGGGGCAGCGCGTGCAGCGCCCAATTGGTGCTGTCCGATGAGCCTGTCCTTTACCCGTATATCAACAAGCCGAACACTCTGGTGTCCATGTCCCAAGACGCTTGCGACAAGTTTTTGCCCGATTTGGGGAAAAACGGCACGTTGTTAGTGGATGAGGACCTGGTCAAACGTGTGACAGCCCCGGGCTCCGTGAAAAAATACGCCATTCCGGCGACCCGTTTTGCCGAAGAGTTAGGACATAAAATTTTGGCGAATTTGGTGATGTTAGGTTTCTTCTCATCTGTCACAGGGATGATTTCCCCGGAGTCTTTCAAAAAAGCCCTTCCCGGCAGCGTTCCAGAAAGATATTTGGAATTGAATTTGAAAGCGTTTGACAAGGGATACCAGTTTGGGATTCAAGTCAAGAACCAAAAAAACTCCCCTCCTCTTTCTGAAGCGATTGTGACAGCCGACCAGGATGAGCGCATGGCAGTGGGTAACTAACCTGAAGTATTCCCAGCGCCGTAAAGCCGCAGTCATCACCAAGTATTCAGGTACTTTGCCATAAAGACTTATGGCCTGTTTGGTTCCGGCTTGTCCGGG
>JBHHWX010000109.1:0-13757 GCA_046756745.1 bacterium
GCTGAACCCCGTTCCGGGGCAAAAGAGAGTATCACCGGAGTGCGCTGAGCAGGGCTATCATCGGTGACCGTAAATTCTCCAGGGCTGACTCCGGCGCCAAATGGTGTGATCACCCTGATCGAACCGCTTGTAGCGCCTGCGGGCACGTCCGTGCGCATCAGCGAATCGGACTCGACGCGGAAACTATCGGCGGGTGTTTCGTTGAAAAACACGCCAAGGACGTCGGTAAAATGACTGCCGAAGAGGGTCACTTCGGCGCCGGCTGAACCCCGTTCCGGGGCAAAAGAGAGTATCACCGGAGTGCGCTGAGCAGGGCTATCATCGGTGACCGTAAATTCTCCAGGGCTGACTCCGGCGCCAAATGGTGTGATCACTCTGATCGCGCCGCTTGTTGCGCCTGTGGGCACGTTAGCGCGCATCACGCTATCGGCCTCGACTGTAAAACTCGAGGCCGATACACTGTCGAATTGCACCTCTGTTGCGCCGCTGAAATAGACGCCTTTTAAAGTAACTACCGTTCCCACAGGTCCGCTGCTCGGCGCAATGGCAACAATGCTGGGAGCGGACGGTGTTTCTTCGGCCTTTCGTATGCTGAAAACTGCATCGCTGCTGTCCACAGGATCGCCGGAGCCGGCCTGTGAGACCCGGATTAAACATTGCGTCGAAGGAACGTCCGGAACCTGCCAATTAAAAACGCCGTCGTTCTCTGTGCTTGCTGAAACGGTGGTCCAGGTCACACCGTTATCAGCGCTCAATTCGATCCGGACGTGCGAGTCGACGTGCTGAAAGCTCCACATAATCTTACGCGACTCGCCTATCAGCCATTCTTCCCCGCCATTGGGAGAAACCACTTGTATGGAGGCGTTAGTGTCAGCAAACGTTGCCGTGACCGTCAGGTCGTTTTTCAGATTCAGCTTTAAGACTTCCGTGTCCTGTGAGAAGACGCCGTTCCACGCTTTGAATCGAAAACCCGCATTGGGGAAAGCCTCCAAAGTCACCGCGTTGCCATTGAAATAACTTCCCGTCCAAGGGAAACCGGAATGAGTGAGTGTGTTGACCCGTACCCGGCCCGATCCGGGCGGGTTCACGTTGACGGTCAGCTCTGACTCCCCGGAAAGCCGGAAGAACGACTCGAGATGGTTTCGCTGAATTCGTGACCGCTCCTTGATAAAGTCTCGAACCTGCCGAACGCCGGCATGCCATTGCGACACGGGAACACCCCAATGTTCGGCTTCAATACCGACGTCCGGTTCGATCTCCGTAGCCATTCGGTCAAAAACCTCGCGAACATGTTCTGCGTTGAGAGTCGTATTCAACAAATCCGCAAAACGGTTGATAAAAAATTCCTTAAAATTATCATTCGCGAGCAGCTTGCGTAAAAACAGGGTTCCAAATAATTGACCTTCATGGTCGCCGAGGGAGATGTCCTGGCGTGGCTTGTCACGCGTCGCCCATTCCAAAAGCTTGATTTTGGAATTTTGGTAAGTGCTCTCCGAGTCCCAGAGAATCCAGCGCCATTTGGCATCAGGGCTGCGCTCACGAAAGAAAAAATTGTTGTTATGTGGCCAGTCTTTATTTCCGGCGTATATTTCGATAATCTGAAAATCGACAAAGTTTTCGAGGTCTATCCACTGCTGAGTCTGGCGGTATTTTGCATCGCTGCTCAAATCGTTATTTAAAAAGAACCGGTACAGCTCGTTCCAGCGCTCCAAATCCCCGGCGCTGATATCGGGCGTCTCCCTATGGTGCCAATCCAGCAAATCCATATCTTCGACGCCATAGTTGTCGCGAACAAAATCTTCGTTGGTGCGCTCGCGGATTTGATAGATGCCCCACACCTCGCCGTTAATAAAGACGACCACCGGCCTGGAAGCTGATATGGCGCCATCCTGCTCGTGCCAGAGCGTGTGGTTGAGAGGATCCCGCAAGAGAGTCCACTTGTTGTTGTCAAAATACTGGTCGAACGAACCGCCGGAATGCACGAGTAATTGGTCGAACGTCTTGAGATTTTTCTGAGCAAAAACCCGGTAGCGCAGTTTGCTTTCTCCGTAGTCGCTGCGGAAATAAAGCCGCATGGATTTTTTGGGGAACTCACTGGAATCGCGTCCGCGGGAATGCTGACCATGAATCCGCAGCCCGGCGTTGATCTGAAAACCCGAACTGTCGGTCTCGAGCAAATTGACCGACACCTCCCGCTCCCAGCTCCTGCCGCGTTTTTTCGGGTTGCTATAAATTCCTCTGGATCCGAACAGATTGCTTTCGTCGGTCGCCAAAGAGAGAACAGGCAGCCGGCCTTCATAATCAACGGCATAAATTTGGCTGATATCAGCGCTCTTCGGCCTGCCATTTTTAAAAACACGCGCCCGTAACACTCTGGTGGAAGATAGAGTAAGTGGAGCTGTGACCTTTCGGCTCGAAGAGGTTACGGTTGAACCATCCAGAGTGTAGCGAATGTCACCGCCTCGGATACCGGTCGTGAGAACGACTTGAACAGAGCCATTGTAAAAACCCGAACCGGGTGAGAAGGTGATTCCGCTCGTCGACGGAGCCTCACTTTTGTTGGCAGTCCCGGGGGTCGGTTTCGCTGTCGCTCGAAAATCACCGCTGCCATCCGGTATCCGAGCCAGCGACACATCAACCGTTTGCGCGTCAAAATGGACGCTGTCCAGGGCAATCCCTGACGGCGCGTAGAGACCGATAAACTCACCCAGCGCAGACAGTTTGAAATTGGCGTGCAATTCGCTGCCTTTCAAATCTTTCCCCGAAGCCCAAACCAATAAAAAATCTCCCGGCGCCAAAGTCACAGAGGGAAGAGTCCATTGCCCTGGGACCCCGGGGTCATCCGTCAGGGTGAAACCTTGCACGTCCACGCTTTCAGACCCGGCATTGAACAACTCGATCCAATCGGATGAATCGCCGTCTCGGTCGAATTTGGTCTCCTGATTTAAAGCTAAAAATTCGTTGATCACGATCTCCGGCGTATTGTTCGTAACGGCTAATAAACCGCTGACGCCGGGCAAGAGAGACATCCCAACCGCAGAGAGAACAAGAAAAAATATCAGCGCCGGCTCGAGGCGTTTGCAGCTCAAATTTTTGTTTTTTGGGTAACGGTTTTTCATCAACAACATTGTGTGTTTTTAGCACACGTTCTTAAGCCACAGATTGACACTGATTAAACACGGATTTTGTTAATCATTCGTGTCCATCCGGAAACGACCCTGTACCGTCATTCCCGCGATCTTTTGTGCGGGAATCTCCTGAGTGACGGAAAGAAAAAACGACCCTGTCTTTCACGAAGGCCTCCTCACCGAGAGTGAATCCCTGCTTAGCTCGGCGGGGACGCCTTCGCGAAGATGTTTTTAAATTGTACCTTTTCGAGTTTTCGGTCAATCACTCATTCATTACGATGACATGCATTTTAGAAAGGGATGAAAAAGTTTTTCATCAGTTGGGTTTTTCTATCCGTTGGATGCAGGTTAAACTAAATCACTTTTGTAAAGTCATCTGCCTGGTGAAGCCGTATTCCCCGGCAACTAACCGGACAAAGTAAGCGCCGGAGCTCACCTCATTCCCTAACTCGTTTCTTCCGTTCCACCGGACTTTCCTGAAACCGGCCTGTTGAAACTCGTTAGCAAGCTCGCGGACAACTTGGCCGCGCAGATTGTAAATCGCAATTCGGACCTTCACCGCCTCCGGCAGACGATAGGAAATAACGGTCTCGATATTAAAAGGATTGGGGTAGTTCAGCTCCAACGCAAATTCATCCGGGACGTTGTGCGGAGAGGGCTCAAATGCCAGACCGTTCACATCCTTTGACGAGCTTGCGGATTTTGCACTGACCTGAGTGCCGTCGGTTTTGACTTCCAGCTCCGGCGCAACCACGCCTTCCTTGGAACTGTACATCGCAAGGTCTTTCGACCGGTTTTTTATGATAAAGCTGTAATCGCCGTTTTTCAAGACGGCCGGGGTGACGTCGAACTCGGCGATTTGACCTTGACTCACCGCTCCCAAAAAAGCCAAAGCAGCGCCGCTGCTCTGGGGAGCGACGCTCCAATTCACGCTGTTCTCATCCCAAGCGGTCTCACTTGGATAGATCGCCCCTCCATCAGGACCCGGGTCCTCGACGTAGAGCCGCAGCTTTGCGCTGACAACCCTGCCGTTCAAACCTGAAATCGAGAATTTTAGAAAAGTCATGTACTGAGCCGATCTTGTTTTTCGCACTCGCAACGACGCAGAGCCGCCGTAATTTTTGCTCGGTTTGGATGAACGCGCAAACGAGTCGTCAGTAGGTTGAAAAATGAGCGTCTGAGGACCGGACCCGCCACCAGTCTCAACAATAAAATCTTCAAGACTTAAGGCTGTTCCGTCCGGCGTCACAACCGAGAGGGTCCCGGTGCTGGCGCCATCCGGTACCTGAGCGAGTATCTCACTATCCGATTCGACAGAAAAAGATGCGGAGGTTCCATTAAAGAGAACGTCAGTCGTCCCACTCAAATGGACGCCGAGGATGGTAACCTGGGCGCCGGTTTGTCCCTGCTTAGGAGAAAAAGAAGCAATCTCAGGCTTCTGAGGCGTCGACGCGGTAACCGTAAAATCATCCGCGCTAGAGACCGTCCCTCCCAGAGTCGTTACGCTAATTTTGCCGGTGGCAGCGCCTGCCGGGACAAACGCCCGAATTTCAGCGTCTGAAATCAGTTGAAAAGAGGAGGCTGGCGTGCCGTTGAAAGATACACTTGTCGTGCCAGCCAAATTATTTCCGGTGAGGGTCACTTCGGACCCGGGGACTCCTGAAATAGGAGAAAAGGACGCGATGACCGGCGACGTCGTGGTGAGCAGATCGATGCTCAGCTCTGGCGGACTCGTGCCTTCCTTGGAGCTGTATCTAACTGCATCGCCGGAGTTATTCTTTAGCGCAAAGCTGTAAAAGCCATTCCCGTGGATCTCGGCAGTGACATCGAATTCCACGATTTCACCAATGGCGACCGGGCCGAGCACACTCAAAGGAGCGCCGGCAACAACGGGAGCGTTATCCCAGATTAAGCCTCCTTCTCTCCATATACCGCTGTTGTCGTTATAATTGTTCGAGACCGAAAAAAGAGCTCCGCCGTCAGCGCTGTTGTTGGTCACCGTAAGCCGGATCTTGGCGTTTTGTACCGCTCCTGCAATGCCGGAGACCGCGAATTTAAAATAGGCAAAATAGTTAGCGCGCGATTTTCTCACGGTGAGCTGGCTATTATTTCCATAATTTCTATCCGGGCGGTTCGAGCGCACGTACGCATCATCGGTTGGGATGAGAGTGAGGCTGCTGGCAGGCGCGCTGACGGTGAAATCCTGTATGCTCGACACCGTACCGGCAGCGTTTGTGACGCTGATCGGGCCGGTTGTGGCGCCTCCCGGAACCGTCGCCGAAATCTCGCTATCCGATTTGACAGCAAAAACGGCAGAGACATGGCTAAACGTCACTTCACTGGCGCCGTTAAAATGGCTGCCGCTGAGCGTGACCTGCATCCCCACCGCGCCGCTATTTGGAGAAAAAGAAGCGATAACCGGAGGCAAAGCCGGGGGTGCTTCAACCGTGAAATCCACAGCGCTTGTGGCCGTGCCCGCAGGCGTGGTCACGCTGATCGCGCCGGACGTTGCGGCGTTCGGCACGGTCGCCAAAAGGGTGCTGCCCGACTGCACTGAAAAAATCGTCGCGGCCACAGCGTTGAATGTAACCGCGGTTGTGCCGTCAAAATGGCTGCCGCTGAGCGTGACCTGCATGCCCACCGCGCCGCTATTTGGAGAAAAAGAAGCGATAACCGGAGGCGCCGCCGGCGATGGCTCAACTGTGAAATCCGTCGCGCTTGTGGCCGTGCCGGCGGGCGTGGTCACGCTGATCACGCCGGACGTTGCGGCGTTCGGCACGGTCGCATTGATTTGCGTATTCGAGACCACGGAAAAAGCCGCACTCTCTCCGTTAAATTGAACAACGGTCGTACCCGAAAAATCTACGCCTGTGATGGTCACTTGTGAGCCTGGCAGACCGCTTTTCGGAGTGAAGGCCGTGACCGCCGGAACTGCCGGGGACGCGCCGCTATCCAGCTCGATGATGAGCTGCGGCGCCTGAACGCCCTCTTTCGAGCTGAATATCGCGGCATCCGAAGACTTATTCCTGAAAACAAAACTAAACGTGCCATTTCCGGACAGGGCGGTTGACACATCAAACTCAACGCTGTTTCCCGTATTCACCGCACCCACGGAGCTCAGGGCTAAACCGGCAATGTCCGGAGCGTTGTTCCAGTTCATTTCCCTCTCGTTCCAGGGCGTAGTACTGCCTTTGAACGTATTTGAGACGGAGTAAACGGCCCCGCCGTCGTCGCTGCCATTAATGAAATGCACACGTAGTTTCGCGCTCACAATGTTTCCAGAAATTCCCGTGACATTAAATTTTAAAAAAGCATATTGGGACTTGCTTGTTTTACGAACGCGTAATTCTTCCTTATCGCCGTTAATTTGCGTAGGCCTTTTCTTCCACACAAATGTATCGTCCGTCGGTTCCAAAGTTACGGCTTGCGAAGCGCCGCCGTTGGTCGTGACGACAAAATCACTGCCGCTCTCTGCGCTGCCCTGAGGCGTCACCACGGTGATTTTACCGGTAGCAGCGCCATTAGGGACGGACGCTCGAATCTGCGTGTCCGAATCCACAGTGAACGAAGAAGCTGGCGCCCGGTTGAACGTGACGCTGCTGGCGCTTGACAAATTCGTCCCATTGATCGTCACCTGCGTACCCGCCGCGCCGCTTTTTGGAGAAAAAGAAGCGATAACCGGAGGCAACGCCGGGGACGCGCCGCTATCCAGCTCGATGATGAGCTGCGGCGCCTGAACGCCCTCTTTCGAGCTGAATATCGCGGCATCCGAAGACTTATTCCTGAAAACAAAACTAAACGTGCCATTTCCGGACAGGGCGGTTGACACATCAAACTCAACGCTGTTTCCCGTATTCACCGCACCCACGGAGCTCAGGGCTAAACCGGCAATGTCCGGAGCGTTGTTCCAGTTCATTTCCCTCTCGTTCCAGGGCGTAGTACTGCCTTTGAACGTATTTGAGACGGAGTAAACGGCCCCGCCGTCGTCGCTGCCATTAATGAAATGCACACGTAGTTTCGCGCTCACAATGTTTCCAGAAATTCCCGTGACATTAAATTTTAAAAAAGCATATTGGGACTTGCTTGTTTTACGAACGCGTAATTCTTCCTTATCGCCGTTAATTTGCGTAGGCCTTTTCTTCCACACAAATGTATCGTCCGTCGGTTCCAAAGTTACGGCTTGCGAAGCGCCGCCGTTGGTCGTGACGACAAAATCACTGCCGCTCTCTGCGCTGCCCTGAGGCGTCACCACGGTGATTTTACCGGTAGCAGCGCCATTAGGGACGGACGCTCGAATCTGCGTGTCCGAATCCACAGTGAACGAAGAAGCTGGCGCCCGGTTGAACGTGACGCTGCTGGCGCTTGACAAATTCGTCCCATTGATCGTCACCTGCACCCCCACCGGGCCGTTCACGGGATTAAACGAGCCCACGCTCGGCGGCGGCGTGGTAGGTCCCGGTGTCCGGATGGTGAACACCGAATCGCTGGCATCGAGCGGATTCCCCGACCCGGCGCTGGAAACTTTGACCAAACATTGTGCTGCAGGAGTGTCCGGGATCAGCCAACTGTGACTGCCATCATTTGCCGTGCCCGAAACGATCGTGGTCCAGCTTGCACCGTTGTTTGTTGAAAATTCAATGCGAACATTGGCGCCGGCCTGCTCCGACGTCCAGGTGATTGTGTGAGTCTGCCCGGCTGTAAAAACCTCTCCCCCATTCGGAGAGAGCACTCGTAAAAAAGGACCGCTCGAGGTAAACTTAGCAATGACCGTCTTGCTGCCGCTGGGATTCAGTCTCACAATCGCGTTATTGGCAGGAGAAGCGCCGCTCCATCCTGAAAAACGAAATCCCGGATTGGCAATCGCTTCCAACGTGACCGGGTTGCCATGAAAGTAGACGCCGGTCCAGGGCAGCTCGGAATGGATCAGGGTGTTGACCCGAATGTTACCGGCGCCCGCCGGACTCGCGTTCACTGTCAGCTCAGCCTCTCCGGAAAGCCTGAAAAAAGACCTAAGCTGGTTTCTCTGAATACGGCTGCGGTCCTTGATAAAAGCATGAACTTGCTGAATGCCAGCATACCACTCGGACACAGAGCTGTTCCAACGTTTCGCTTCGATAGGGATATCCGGCTCGATAACAGCGGTCATCCGGTCAAAGACCTGACGAATATGGTCCGGGCTGAGTGTCGTGTTCAGAAGATCGGCGAAACGGTTGACAAACCGCTCCTTAAAATCCTCGTTTTCGATCAGCTTGCGCAGAAACAACGTGCCAAACAATTGTCTTTCACTATCACTGGAAGAAATATCGTTGCGGGGTCTATCTCGCGTCGCCCACTCTAACAGCTTGATATTGGGATTTCGGTAACTGCTTTCGGAATCCCAGAGAATCCAGCGCCATTTACCGGTAGGAGAGCGTTCGCGAAAGAAAAAGTTGTTGTTATGCGGCCAATCCTTATTCCCGACATAAATCTCGATAATGTGGTAATCGATAAAGTTGTCGATGTCGATCCTTCGCTTTGCTTCTTCATATTTGGAATTGCTTCGCAAATTGTTCGTTTGGAAAAAATTGTAGGTTTGGTTCCACTCTTTTAAATCTCCCGCGCTGACGTCAGGGACTGCTTTATGATGCCAGTCGATTAGGTCCACATCTGCAATACCAAAATTAGTACGTATGTAGTCCTCGTCTATCCTCTCACGAATTTGATAGATTCCCCAGACGTCGCCGTTGATGTAAACCAAAACAGGTCTGGATACCGAAACCGCTCCGCCCTGCTCGTGCAGCAGCTCATGGTTCAAAGGCTCTCGTGTCAGAGTCCATTTATTATTCTCAAAGAACTGGTCGAATGAGCCGCCGGAATGAATCAGCAGCCGGTCAAAGGACGCGATCTTTTTCTGCTTAAACATCCGGTAGCGCAGTTTACTCTCGCCGTAATCGCTGCGAAAATAAAGCCGCATCGACTTCTTTGGGTACTCATCGGCAGTTCTTCCGCGCGAATGCTGTCCGTGCACCCGTACGCCGCTGTTAATCTGAAAGCCCGAGCCGTCCAGTTCAAGAAAGTTGACTGAGACTTCCCGTTCCCAAGCTCGGCCCCGCTTCTTGGGATGGTCAAAGATGCCTTTCGTTCCGTAGAGATTTTTCCCTTCCGTTGCCAACGAGAGAACCGGCAGGTGCCCTTCATAGTCGATGAGATAAATCCGGCTGACGTCTTCGCTTTGCGCAGTGCCGCCTTTAAAAACCCGGGCTCGCAGAACTCGGGTAGAAGATAGAGTCAAAGGGCCGCTATAACGCCGGCTCGAGACATTCACCGGGGAACCATCCAGAGTGTAGTGGATAGCGCCGCCGACATTGGAGCTTAAACTCACCCTTACCGAATTGTTAAAAAATCCGCTTCCCGGTGAAAAAGACAAAACGCCGCTGGGAGGCGTGCCCGCCCGGTTGGACCGTGCAGGCGTTGGATTGGACGTCGCTTTAAAGTCACCGGACCCGTCAGGATTACGAGCGATGGACACGTCGGTTGACTGAATCCCATAATCGATACCGTCGACAGCAAAACCCTCCGGTGAATACAGGCCGACGAATTCACCCGCGCCGGAAAGTCCGAAATTGGTATGCAGCTCATTGCCGGCGCGATCTTTACCCGACGCCCACACCAGCAAGAAGTCACCGGGTTGCAGCATCACAGACGGAAACGTCCACTGATCCGGCAGCGAAGATTTATCGGTGAGCGAATACCCCCTGAGGTTGACCGCTTTCGAATCCGCGTTATACAGTTCAATCCAATCCGAGGACGCGCCGTCGCCATCTTGATTCGTATTTGAATTGACAGCAAGAAATTCGTTGATGACGATCTTGGGTTGGCTTTGAGCAGAGCCGGTTATCACATTGGCGGCCCCCGGTGTTGGCGTGGTTGTAGCAACAAACCCGCCGCTGCCGTCCGGAGAGCGAGCCAGAGAGACGTCGTCAGACTGCACCCCGAAGGTGAGCTGATCGACAACCCCTCCGGACGGATCGAACAGGCTCAGAGACTCCCCTCCTTTACTCAACTTGAAATTCGTATGCAATTCACCGGCGGTTAAATTCTTGCTGGAAGCCCAAACCAGTAAAAACTCCCCCGGTTGGATTGTCGCTGCCGGGAACGTCCACAACGCCGGATTTGCCGGATCATCTGTGACAGTATAACCCTTTAAGTCGACAGCCTGTGAACCGGCGTTATAAATCTCTAACCAATCTTCGAAAAAACCGTCGAGATCGGCGTTCACACTCGTGTTTCCCGCCAAGATTTCGTTGATGAACAGAGTTTGGGCGTCGAGTTTGAGAAAGGAGTAAAAGAGGAAGGTAAAGATGGCAAACAGATTTAAACATATTCTCATAACAGCTTCTCCCTACTAAAGAACATGAAATCATTGAGAGGCTTTTCAAGCGCTGCGCTCTGAGGGATGATCTGTTTAGAAGAAAAACAGGGATCTTCTTCTGAGCCGGATCCGTTTTTCGCCCCCCCCGGGTTAATGCATAATAGAATGAAGCATTTGAAGATCTTGGCCTGTTAGGGGTTTAGCGTCTCTAACTTTAATGTACAGGAGATCGCTTAAAATGAAGATTTTTTTTTTGAAAAATATTAGCTTAAAACTCCTCCTCGTCAAAAAAGAGATTCACGTGCCGGACGCCGCCTATTTTCTTTAACTCTCGAATAAATTCCGTATTCCTCTTCCTGTCCTTCAGATCGACGTAGAACGAAAGCTCCAGCTCTCCGTCATTGCCAACGGTTTTAGCATTGATAATTTTGTTTCGTCGGCAGTACTTTTCTAAAAGCGGCGAATACTCAGCATCGTGGTGATTATTATTGTTTGTTTCATAAGTGAATTGCAAAAGAAAATCTTGCTTCTGGGTAGACACTTTATTCACCTTACCCAGGATAAATAAAGTAGCGCCGACAAAAAGCGAGCCGATGATCGCCATAGAATGGAAGCCGACGCCGGACGCCATTCCGATAGCTAAAGCGAAAAACACAAAAATAATATCCTGGGTATCTTTCAAGGCGGTGCGGAATCGAATAATGGACATGGCGCCCACCAGTCCAAATGCGCGAGCCAGATTATTTCCGATCACCATGATGACGATCGCCGTGATCATAGACAAGACAACCAGGGAATTGATAAACGCAACCGAGTAACCCGGGCCCCGGTAGCTTAATCGATAAATGACCGAAATCAGCATCCCGCAAAAAAGCGCGATGAACAAATTTTGAAACAATTCCCCTGTTGTGATGGAGAACCTGAACACATTTTGGAAATCCTGCGGCATAGTTTTATCTTTAATAATTTTGAAATGCTGGTAAACGACGTGAAATCACACTTCGTGCTTTGGGCTGACATACCCTGAGATTGTCGATACACATGTTGTATTTTGAAAATGGAACTTGTTTTAGACCGTAGCGCTGAATCATTTCCTGCAGCCATTTCGGAAATCCTTTCGAGAATTTGATCTCCAAAACAAAATGCTTCGGTTTAATCAAGCGTAAATGATCTTCCTGGAATAAATCGCCCAAAACCGGCGACGAAAGAGTACGGATATTTTTATCAAACGTGATGCGCAGCCCCTTTTTGAACTTGCAAAAAAACGCTTCGCGGTCGTACACGACCAAAACAACGGGCTGCAAAAATCTGCTCTTCACATGAAAGAAAAACCGTTTGGCTTCTTCAAGCAACATCGTCTGCCCATGTCCGGGTAAAACGAAACGTGAAACATCGCCGGTTCTCAGTAATTCCTCCAACTTACAATATCTGACCACAGCCCGGTTTTTGGAAATATAATTTTGAAACTTTCTTTTGATTTCCAAAAAGATGTCACTTTTCGGCTGCAGGTCGTTGTAACCTCTTACCCGTACTTTTTTCCGATACGGATGCCCTTCGATTTTATCGAAGTAGTAATCGAGATTGAGGGTATCGAAATAAATGCTGCGGACCGTGTATTCCTTTATCTCGCCTGTTCCGGTAAATCGGTCCTCTTCACAAAAAGGCATGAGATCCGAACGCAGGCTTTGCAACAGGTCGGTCGAAACTAAGTATTTGTATTCTAAGCGCATGTGAGAGACTTAAATAAACAACGACTTCATTTTTCGACTGAGATACTCCATAACCCCAACCGATCCGCATGAGATGGAGCATCGTATAAATAATCCTGGCAGCGCGGCCGACATTTTTCCGTTGACTAAAGCAATGGCAAGAACGACTTGGCGGCCGCTCAAGTTATACACGTTGTTATCTAATTTCAGCAGAATTGCGTCCTGAATATGAGCGACGCTCGAGTTTAACCGTACGGATTTTTTGAGTGAGACATAATCGCGATCGCGCCAAAGGATAGGCATGATCACCACATATTCCGTGGTATCGGCGATCACCATAAGCGTGTCGGAGGAAAACGTACGCTTGGCAACGCCGGAAATCGGCGAAGTCAGAGTGAAATCTTGCGCCCTTTTTTGCAAGGTTTGAATCTCTTGCTGCAGGGCGTTGATTCGGGAATGAATCATCTCTATCCGTTCCTCTTTGGCGCCGCTCTGTACGGTTTGCAATTCCGCTTCTGCGATCGCGACGTTGAGATCCACCAATTGCACGTCGCTCTGGGTGAGCTCGAATTCTTGTTTTGAAATCAAGTCGCGCTCATAGAGCTGCTTCAGCCGCTGATGCTTTTTTTTCTCTTCCTCGGCTTGTTTTTTTTCAAAAGCTAAACGTTTCTCCGCTTCATTTACGATGGACGCTTTTTCGCCGGTCAAATACAACTTCAAGCTGGCTGCCTGTGCGGCCATCTCCCCGCGCAAACGAACGATTTGGCGTTCGATTTCATTCGAATAAATGGAGGCAACCGTATCTCCTGCTGTGATGGCGCGATTTGAGGTTATGCCGTGATGAAAGCTAAACCGCACTGCGTCGCCTCGTTCAAACTGCCGAACCGAGTAGCTTTGATTCATGCCCTCTTTGTGATCCATGAGCATGGTTATCAAACGGCCGTCGGTTCCTCGTGTAAGAATCCATTCTCGCGCCGGCAGCAGTTTGCCCGGGACATTTATAGAATAAGGGATTTTAATCGGTAAGACCAAGAGCAGAGCACACGCTGCCATAAAAACGCCCGCTGCAGCAAGCCATTTTCGTTCAACAGGTAGTCCCATAACCAGAGGCGAACACGTTAAGTAAGAAGAATGTAACTATTCAGCCTTTAGCATTGGAGTGCAACGCTTTAGCGTTGCAGCTTTCCTTGAAACTGTGCAAAACGACAGTTTTACACTCCGAAGTTACTCACGCCTGAATAGTTACAGAAAAAATAAGTTAATCCTTTATAATGTAATGACTAATTTTAAGTTTGCGGAAAATAAGTCAATCGTTGACAAAAAGAGCGTATTCAGCACGTAAAACGAGGGGATTCGAAGCTTAAACGAGCAGAAGAGGAGGAGTTGAGCGCGGGGAAATGCAGCGATTTTCACCGTCTTGGAGGGGAGTGTGCAACCCTGCTGTAAGATGCGGCGCGTGCGTGTTAAAGTGAAGAATGTGCAGCCGGTCAAATGATGGCACCGTTATTTGTGATGAATTTCGTTTGAGTCCCAAGCTGTTCTACGACTGGAAGAATTCCTTTTTCGAGA
>JBHHWX010000110.1:0-13750 GCA_046756745.1 bacterium
TTTATGCCTTGCATGAGCTTTATATATTTTCCTTAGAGAATGCACCTGAATTTGAATTAGGTTCTACGTATGGGAAGGAGGCCATAAACAAGATTTTATCTTCGAAGGTTCGTACCGCAAACGTCTCGTTTGCAGGGCGTTATTTAGCTCGGGTCGGAATGATAAGAACACGGATGAACAGAAAGTACGGATTTAAAACAGGCTCTAACCGGAATCCGTGCTTTCCGATTATCCGTGTTCTGGAGGCTTTTGAAGACTTTGGGATGATTCGTGCAATCAAGGAAAATCTTTTGCATAAAAATGCAAAAGATGAGAAGTAATACCATAAAGCTAACAAATGAAACCCACCGAACCGGAACCGGTCAAACTTTTTATCGGATTATTGTACGCCGCCCCAACGTTGTTAGAAAAGGTATTTCAACAACTTTCCGAACGATTTGGCCGCATCGATTACAAAAGCCCGGAATTCGAGTTTTCCGTTTCCGATTACTATAAAGATGAGATGGGCTGGCCGATTTTCCGAAAATTCGTTTCTTTTGAGCATTTGCTCGATCCCGGCGAATTGGCGCGTATCAAAATAGAAACCAATGAAATCGAAGAACAATTTTCTGTGAACGGAAAGCGAAAAGTAAATTTGGACCCGGGATATATGGATTACAACAAAGTCATTCTCGCTTCAGCAAAGGTCAATTCGCAGAAGATTTACTTGAACGACGGTATCTATGCCGACCCGACGCTCTGGTTTGAGCGGGGCGAGTTCACACCGTATCCTTTCAGCTTTCCCGATTTCAAATCGAATATGTACGACCGTGTTTTTTTGCATATTCGGGCTTTGTTTAAAGGTCAACGCAGGAAGATAGAGGGTAGAGGGTAGAGGGTAGAGGGGATAGATGATAGAAGATCGGAATTTTATATCTTGAGCGTTTCAAAACTCAGGCAAGACGCCATCGACATTTTTAACGCGGGTCTCAAGGCCGCCAATCCGAAAGCGGCCGTTCTGCGTTTTATGACGCGAGAAGGCCAAAACCTGGCGGTCGACGGCCGCATGTACTATCTGGCTGATTTCGAGAATATTTACGTCGTCGGTGCGGGGAAAGCCGGGGCGTCGATGGCGCAGGCTGTTGAAGAAATCGTGGGCGACCGGATAACCGCAGGCTTGCTGAACGTGAAATACGGCCATACGGAACCGCTGCAAAAAGTAAAGATTTGCGAAGCCGGTCATCCGGTTCCGGACGAAGCCGGGCTGGCCGGGGCAAAGGAAATCATCCGGCTTTTGCACGGCGCCACCGAAAAGGACTTGATTCTTTGTTTGCTTTCGGGAGGCGGTTCGGCGCTGCTGCCTCTGCCCGCAGACGACATCACTCTGGAGCAAAAGCAGGCAATCACACAAGCGTTATTAGCCTGCGGCGCCACCATCAACGAAATGAACGCGGTGCGTAAACATATTTCCAAAATCAAAGGCGGCCAACTCGCCCAGGCCGCGCATCCCGCCGTCTTGATCACACTCATTCTTTCAGATGTCGTCGGTGATTGTTTGGATGTGATCGCTTCGGGGCCGACGGTTGCGGACTTGACCTCATTCTCCGATGCAAAGGAAACTCTGGAACGATACGACTTGTGGGAGCGCACACCCGGAGCCATCAAAAAACGCATCAGCCGTGGCGTCACGGGCGAGGCGCCGGAGAATCCCAAACCGGACGACGAAATTTTCACGCGCGTGCAAAATGTCATCGTCGGCAACAATCAGCAAGCGCTTCTGGCAGCCGAAGTAAAAGCCCAGGATTTGGGGTATCATACTCTAATTTTGTCCTCGTTCATCGAAGGGGAAACCCGCGAGGTGGCTCGAGTCCATAGCGCTATTGCAAAAGAGATTCAAGCGACCGGCAATCCACTGATGCCTCCGGCCTGCGTGATCTCTGGGGGCGAAACCACGGTGACCATCCGAGGTCATGGCAAAGGCGGACGCAATCAGGAATTTGCGTTGGCCGCGGCCATCGGTATCGACGGTTTGGAGAATGTCGTTATTTTAAGCGCGGGAACGGATGGCACCGACGGCCCAACGGATGCCGCAGGCGCATTATGCGATGGGAAGACGGCGTGTCGAGCGAAACAAGAAGGACGAAGCCCGGGGGAACATTTGACAGAGAACAACGCTTATGCTTTTTTTGAAGCATTGGGCGACTTGCTCATAACAGGCCCCACCAATACCAATGTCATGGATTTGAGATTGGTTTTGGTGGGTCCCGCATAGGTTTTATGACGTTTTTTGCACAACGTGCATTTTGCCATTTAAGTTTCGATAATTAAGTGAAATACATGAAACGAGTTAGAGACCATGCATAAAACAAAAATCGTTTGCACCATTGGACCCGCCAGTGACTCGGAAAAAATCTTAGCCAATCTCATGGACGCCGGCATGAAGGTAGCCCGCTTGAATTTTTCGCACGGCAGTCACGAAGAGCACGCCAACACCATCAAACGCATTCGCACGGTAGCTGAGAAAAAAAATCTGCCTATTGCGATTTTACAAGACCTTTCCGGACCGAAGATTCGAGTTAGTGACATTCAAGACGGCGTCGTTCAGTTGCAACCGGGACAGTCATTTACCCTGACGACCGACCGCGTGCCTGGCGATAAGTCCAGGGTTTCGGTCCCATTTACAGATTTTTCGAAAGCGGTAACCAAAAACGACCGTATTTTGCTGGCAGATGGCAGCATTGAGCTCCTGGTTTTGTCAACAGATGCGAGCAACGTGACGTGCGAGGTATTGGTCGGCGGCGAACTTTCTTCCAAGAAAGGCATCAACCTCCCTGGCCGCACCTTGAGAATTCAAGCGTTTACGCCCAAAGATCGCGACGATCTGGAATTTGGTTTGACCCATGGTGTGGATTACGTGGCCATGTCTTTTG
The DNA here is from genome assembly GCA_046756745.1 of bacterium. Taxonomy (GTDB): domain Bacteria; phylum Zhuqueibacterota; class Zhuqueibacteria; order Oceanimicrobiales; family Oceanimicrobiaceae; genus JBHHWX01. The sequence goes on from JBHHWX010000110.1 coordinate 2,910, forward strand.
TCCGTACAAAAGAAGATGTACTCAGAGTAAAGGAAGTTATTGAAAAGAGGGAGCAGCAGGTTCCGGTGATTGCCAAAATAGAGAAACATGAAGCTTTGGCAAACATTGATGACATTATCGAAGTCGTAGATGGCATCATGGTCGCGCGCGGGGATTTGGCGGTTGAGACCGCGTTAGAAGAGGTGCCGTTGGTGCAAAAAATGTTGATCAAGAAGTGCAATCAGGCCGGCAAGCCGGTCATCACCGCTACCCAAATGCTGAAGTCGATGGTGGACAATCCCCGGCCCACGCGCGCCGAAGCCAATGATGTCGCCAATGCCGTGCTCGACGGTACCGACGCGGTCATGCTCTCAGAAGAAACTACGGTCGGAGACTATCCGGTTGAATCTGTGAAGACGATGGCGAGAATTATCGAAGTTACGGAAACCAATCGTGTCCATGATTCGGACCCATTAAGACATAGCCATTACGAACCGGCGACCATCCAACACGCGGTCTGTCTGGGGGCGTTTGAAATTGCCAAGGACCTGGAAGCCGCCGCCATCATTACGCCCACGGATTCCGGCAGCACCGCCCGTATGGTCAGTACCTACCGGCCGGCGCCGCCCATCATTGCCTGGTGCCATAAACCTCAAGTGCTGCGTTGTTTGAATCTGGTCTGGGGGGTATTTCCGCTACTGGCAAAACAATACGAGAAATCTGACGAGATGATTGCGCAGGCCAAAGCCGCCGCGCTGCAATCGGGTTTAGTACAAAAAGGAGAAAAGGTCGTGATTACTGCCGGAATTCCTGTCGGGATGTCTGGGACGACGAACTTGATCAAAGTCGATATTTTGTAAAAGAGGCCAAATTTTGGATTCTTTTCTAACCAGAATAATTTCTATCGCAACGGAGCCGCAACCAAAAAGGACAAAAGCTCACGCAAAGTCGCAGAGACGCAAAGAACCCGCAATGTTTTTTAATAAAATAAAAGATAAAAGACAAAATAATTTTGTTAAAAAAACAAAGTTTTTCGGGGTAATAGAACAGCCACCAAGACACGAAGACGCAGTGCCTTCGTGGCGAAAGGTTATGAATAATCTGCGCTAAAACTTACTATATTGCTGTATAAAATCTCATAATGAAGGAGACATTCATGACAACTATTGTGGAAGTTTACGCCAGGGAAATTTTGGATTCGCGCGGCAATCCGACGGTGGAAGTCGATGTGTTGCTGGAGGGCGGTTCCTGGGGGCGCGCGGCGGTTCCTTCCGGAGCGTCGACCGGGGAGCACGAAGCGATTGAGCTGCGAGATAAAGATGCGTTGCGTTACGGCGGAAAAGGCGTGCTCAACGCCGTGAACAACGTCAACGAAACCATCGCCGAAGAAATCGTTGGCGAAGACGCCACCGAGCAAACGTACATCGACGGGCTGCTTTTGGAATTAGATGGAACGAAAAACAAAGAGAAGCTGGGCGCAAACGCGATACTGGGAGTTTCTTTAGCCGTTGCGAAAGCCGCGGCCAATGCGCTGGATTTGCCGTTGTTTCAGTACCTTGGCGGGGTCAATGCCAAGACTTTGCCGGTACCGATGATGAATATTATCAACGGCGGCGCGCACGCTGACAACAACGTCGATTTGCAGGAGTTTATGGTCATGCCTGCCGGCGCAGAGTCGTTTTCGGAAGCGCTGCGTATGGGCGCCGAAGTGTTCCATGCGTTAAAATCTGTTTTAAAAGATAAAGGTTATAATACCGCGGTCGGTGATGAGGGTGGATTCGCGCCCGACCTCAAGTCCAACGAGGAGGCCCTGCAAGTCATTATGGCGGCGATAACAAAAACAGGTTATCAAGCAGGCAATGACATCTTCATCGCACTCGACCCAGCCTCCAGCGAGTTTTATGACGAGCAAAAACGAAAATATATTCTGAAATCCGAAAATCGAGAGTTGACCTCCGCAGAGATGGTGAACTATTATGCAAACTTGATCGACCACTATCCTATCGCGTCCATCGAGGACGGCTTGGCCGAGGACGATTGGGACGGCTGGAAAAACATGACCGCTGAACTGGGCGGGAAAATTCAGCTTGTAGGAGACGATTTGCTTGTGACCAACACCGAACGCTTGCAAAAAGCCATCGACAACAACATCGCGAATTCCATCCTGATCAAAGTCAACCAAATCGGCTCACTGACAGAAACACTCGACGCCATCGAGATGGCTAAAAGCGCCGGCTACACCTCGGTGATTTCCCACCGCTCCGGCGAGACCGAAGATACGACTATTGCCGACATCGCGATCGCTGCCAACGCCGGCCAGATCAAAACCGGCTCAGCCTCGCGTTCAGACCGGATCGCCAAGTACAACCAGCTTTTGCGGATCGAGGAGATGTTGGGGGAGTCTGCGGTTTACCCGGGCAGGGCGGTTTTTAGAAACTAAAATTCCCCCCGACCTTAGAAATCCAGTCGGCATAAATCTGTCGTTCCGGCTCCGGCTTCTGCGCATAGGCGTCAACTTAAGTGAGTTGAACCACCGACGATCTCTCGGTGTCATTCTCTCTTTTCAGCTTCGAATTGGCAGAATGTTAATTTAGGCAGTGTAGCTTTGTTCTGTAACTTTGTCCCGCAGGGACATGTGAGAATAGTCCAGAAATTTATTTCTGGAAATATGAATGATTTATAAAAAGTCCCGTAGGGACGGCTGAATCAGCCCCACAGGTATTGCTTATCATATTTGATTCCATGTTTCTTCAAAATCGCCAGATATTCTTTCTGAAAGGTCTGCACAACAATTCAATCGTCCCTCCGGGACTGGGAATTGTTCGCACCCTTTTCCCACTAATAAATTGGCTGGCTATTTTCATTTGTCCCTACGGGACTGCTTCTCCAGGTCTTGTCCTCCAGCCCTATAACCAGAGTCTAAGGAGTGAATTTTGGGCCTTAAGTTGACGCCTATGGGCTGCTGCCGGATGCCTGAATCTTCTGGATAGGAGCAGATGCCCTGGAGACCGACAGGATCAATATGGGATTTTTCGACTCGATTTTAAGCCCAGTTCAGATTCCCTCTTCGGCTTTTCGGCCGGAATCCTCGATGACTTCCGCATTCTCGATACGGCCCTGCACCTTGCTATCATCTGAAATGAATACTTCTACTTCGATATCATTCTCATTCACGAGAATATCGCCGTGGACAACAGAACCACCAGAGAGCTCAATCCTCAGCTTGCGAATTGAACTGGAATGGCCTTTGGTCTTTTTGACAATGATGTCGCCTCGAACGACGCATCTTTCCCTCAAAGAGATATTCCCGTTAATCGTTGTAATGTTGCGATGAACCCGGGTCTTCTCCAGCTTAATTTTGCCGTTAATGGTATGGATGCCGCCCTGTATCTCCACCCCGGACAGGCAGCGAACCGAACCGTTGACCGACTCCACATCGTGGTCCACGACGCTGTCCTCGTCGATACGGATCCTGCCGTTGACAGTTTGCAGCTCCTCGACACTGGAGTTACGGCCCATTTCGATTTGACCGTTGACGGAACGACACTCGCCGCGCACCTCGCAATTGTCGCCAATAATGATGCCGCCGTTAACTGTATTGACCCCACGGCTTTTCGTGCCGTCTGCGATACGAACCGTTTTGTTTATGGTCAGGTTACACGCGATCAAAAACAGCATGACAAACGCGCCAATTACACTATACCCGGTTTTTTTCATGTTGGTACCCTCCTAAATTTGTTCACCAATCCCTGTGGAATGTAGAATTCCGCGAGGACTGTGTGTCGAAAAATCTGGATGTTTAATTTGGAAAAAGTTTGCACTTTTGTTTACAGTTTAAGACAAAAAAAGATGCACATCTACGATAAATTACCTTGAATATCTGGAATTAATTTTGAAAATTGCTAAGGAAGGAGCCTAGGAGCTTGGCCGAAAAGACTATTTTTTTAGCGACGGCGTCCCCGCCGAGCGGGTTTATTCCGACTCTGTGCCCAAAAACCTCGGCGAGACTCCTTCGGGAAGTGATTTGCGAGACGCCTTCGGGAAGTAATTTGGGACTTTTCGGACAAGCTCCTCGTCTAGGTAACCACGAAAATAAACTCTGCTAAAGCACTCGAGAAGAAAAACATTCAGAGCAACTTTGATAATGATGGATAAAATTATCTCCGAGAAACCCCTGGGGTGCCATGTTGAAAACGGCCAAACCGTGTTTCGACTGTTTGCGCCCCGGGCAAAATCTGTGAGGCTGGCGCTTTTTCAGAGGCATGACCAGCAATCCGGAAAAGAGATCGAAATGTCGCCTTCTGAAGACGGCGTTTGGGAGTGTGCGCTCGAGGGCACGTATTGGGGCGCGTATTATGGTTATAAGATCGCCGGCCCGAACATCCCAATCGATAATGCTCAAAACCATCCCATCATCGCGGACCCCTACTCGAAGGCGGTGGTCAGTAAGAATACCTTCCGTCATGAAGCCAAAAGCATCATCGTCAAAACCGATGACTACGACTGGGAAGGCGACACGTTTGTGAATATTCCCCAAGAGGATTTAATTATTTATGAATTGCATGTACGCGATATGACCGCGCACCCGTCCTCAGGTGTGCACCATAAAGGAACGTACCACGGCTTGATCGAGCGTGCGGCGCCGGGTGGATTCGAGCATATATTAGAGCTGGGTGTGAACGCGGTTGAGCTTCTGCCCTGCCAAGATTTTGGAAATATCGAAATCCCTTTTGAAAAAGAAGAAAACGGCGTCAGAAACTTCTGGAATCCGTACGAAAGAAACCACTGGGGATACATGACCTCCTACTTCTTCGCCCCAGAGTCCTATTACGCCTCCGGCGGCACCATGCAGCCAGACGCTGATAACGGCATTCACGGCCAGCAGGTGAACGAATTCAAAGACCTGGTGAAGGCTTTCCACAAAGAGGGCATTGCCATCATCATGGACGTCGTTTACAATCATGTTTCGCACTACGATTGGAATCCTTTAAAATATATCGACCCAAAGTATTACTTTCGCTTGGATCGGCAAGGCGAATTTCTCAATCTCAGCGGTTGTGGTAACGACTTCAAAACCGAGCGTCCCATGGCGCGCCGGTTGATTTTAGACAGCATAAAATACTGGCTGCAAGAGGTCCACATCGACGGTTTCCGCTTCGATTTAGCAACGCTCATCGACTGGGAAACGATTGAGGTCCTCACCGAAGAAGCCAGGAGAATCCATCCCAACGTGGTTTTCATCGCCGAACCCTGGGGCGGAGGTAAATACGATCTTGCCGGATTCTCCGAGCGCGGCTGGGCAGCTTGGAACGATCTTTTCCGCAACCGGGTCAAAGGACAAAACCCGGTAGATGGAAAGGGCTGGCTGTTCGGAGAGGTGCGGGCCGGGGACGCTCTCGAATCTCTAAAGGGGGTCATCCGAGGCTCGACCAAGAAAAACGGCGGGCCTTTTGTGGAATCCGGGCACTCCGTTAATTACCTGGAGTCGCACGACGATTACACCCTTGGCGATTTTATTCGCATCGGAAGCGGGAAGGTGAAGCCCGACGAAAAGGTCACGGATGTCGACGCACATGCGATGCTGGATAGTGTGCAAATCAAATTAAACAAACTCGCCGCTGCTTTTCTTCTGACCAGCCAGGGAGCTGTGATGATCGGCGAAGGCCAGGAATTCGCTCGCAGCAAAGTCATCGCCAAAACCGAAGCCCCGGATCCGCATGTTGGTCAGATCGATCACAATTCCTACAACAAAGACAACGAAACCAACTGGCTCAACTTCGAGCATCGGGAGCTCAATCGGGAATTGTTTGATTATTACCGCGGTCTTATCGCGCTGCGAAAAGCGCATCCTGCACTACGTCACACTCCCGGAGAAAAAATCCGGTTTCTAGAATGCAGAACCGACTGTGCGCTCGGTTATTTTCTCCCCAAAGAACCTGCCGGAGACGAAGTCAATTTCACCGTTCTTTTTAATGCACATCCGGAATCGTCTGCTCAATTCACCTTACCGAAAGGAGGCTGGAGAAAAGTTGTCGATGGCAAACGAGCCGGCACAGAAACATTTGGCAAGCTTTTGACCGGGAGAATAGTTGTCCCGGCTCGTTCCTCTGTTGTTTTGATACAAGAAACCACGATTCCTGATTGAATTAAAGATATGATTTGTAACTAGATAGTGTCTGAACGAAAACTCAGAAATAAGCTCTAAGCCCCGTCCTCGGGGCGTCGTAATCAATTGTTTTTACAAAGCGTCAAACGCACCCGGGGACGGGTGCTTGAGCATTTTAAAGAGTTTTCGTTCAGACACTATATAGCGAAGCTCCCCCTCAAACCCCGTGGGATAAATTGGACTTATTCAGGTTTCACTTCATAACAGGCTGAACAGGAAAAACGGTAACTTTATCTCTACGAAAGTATCCAACGGGGCAAACCGACAAGAAAAAGCCGCCCACAGAATCAGAACTGCCACAGAATTAGAAATAGAAATTGAAAAAAATCATTTCAGTGGGATTTCCAGTTCTGTGGGCGAAAACTTGTTCTGTTTGTAAAGGTTTTCGGTTCTCAATATCTCAGGTACATATTGGAAGGCAAAACTTTTAGGGCAAAATAATTAATTAAAAAAGTTTAATTTAGTGTTCGCAACAAATCTTTAAAATTAACCCTTAAATCTTAATCATTTTGTCATGACGATACCTGAATATTTACTTTGATTTTTTTATTGCATCATTCAACTCATCTTTTAACTTAATTCGTGATTGACGGAAAACGCCCCCCCTTTTACATGAAGCCTTTTGGCCGAGGATGAATCCTGCTGTGCTCGGCGGGGACGCCTTCGCTAAGAGGTTTTCATCATGTATTTTCGTTTTTTCGGTCCATCACGAATTCGATCGGGAGGAATTCAAAATGTCTTATCTTAAAGCATTCTTTGTTCGCCTCATTATGCTCGTCAGTATCACATCACTCAACTTAGCACAAGCATCAGAGCCAAATGATACGTTATACGGGAAACCTGTCAAAGCCATACGGCTCGATGGAGTGAAACATACTAAAACCGGCATCATCATCCGGGAGTTGGCGTCCCAAGTAGGACGCCCTTACTTGCAGGAAAACGCCGAAAAAGATTTCGCCAGGCTCGACAAGCTCGATATTTTCAGCTCTATCCGGATATCGCCTATTGCTGAAAATGACGGCGTTGTCCTTCAAATCGAGGTCAAGGAAATTTTGCCTTATTTGCCGTTTTTTAGCTATGAGGTCACGGATGAGAACGGTTTTGCAGCCGGGCCCGGGTTTCAATCGGTCAATCTTTCCGGAAGGGATATCTTCGTAACGGCATTGGCGCGTTTTGGCGGCGCTACCAATATCATCCTTTTCCTAGAGAATCCGTGGTTTTCGGGAAATCATCTATCGTATCTGCTGAAAGTCAATCAACGGCAGCGGTTCAACGAGCTGGACCGGTTTAACGAAATTTCAACTGAAGTCTCGCTGCAAATCGGCAGTTATCTCGGTGAACATGGCCGAATCGGCGGACGGCTTTCTTTTCTTTCCATTAAAAGTGACTCGATGGGTCGAACCCTTTCCAGCGACAACCGGGATACCCTGCCGACAATCGGATTTTTTCTGGGCTACGACAGCAGAGACCTCTGGTCCGACCCGCATCGCGGCTGGTGGAATGAAATCGAGCTCGCCAAGGGCGGCGGTTTTTTCGGCGCGGATAATGACTATTGGACCGTGAGTCTTGATCTGCGCAGGTACATTCCGCTCGTCGACCGGCATACACTGGCCTTTTTCTCGCTCACGACATTACGAACAGGCAGCGTCGGCAAAGACATCTCGCCGGTAGAGGATTTTCACATGGGTGGCACCAATAGTGTACGAGGTTGGAAGATCAATTCACGCGGTGGCGGCAAGAACCAGTTCATTAACACGGCAGAATACCGCTTTACATTCATCGAGCCGAAACTGCTCAGCTTGTTTGGGATAACTTTAGATGTCGGGTTACAGCTCGCCCTGTTTGGCGACGTTGGCATCGCCTGGAATAACAGCGACCAATTCAAAACGGACAATTTTATCGGTGGTTACGGGTTCGGCATTCGCTTACTCGTGCCTTTTGTGAACCAATTCCGCTTTGATTTCGGATTCGGCCAGCCGGGTGAAAGTTTCAGAATCCATATCGGAGCATTCGATAAACCTGTGGCGCAGCGCTTTCGGGTGCGATGACTCTTTCTAAACCAAAAGACTGTACAGAATCAGCGTGGTCACTAAGACCGTACATCCCTGCCATAACGTCACCAGAGTGAATGAACGGTAGGCATCGTTTAATTTCAGGCCGCTGAACTGGGTGACGACCCAAAAGTAGGAATCATTGACATGCGACACAATCATCGCGCCGCCGCCAATGGCCATCACCACCAGGGCCAGCTCTGTTGGCGTGTTCATGTTCAAAACCGGCAGCAGAGGCGCCAGCAGCGAAGATGTAATGACCAGAGCAGCGGTAGAGGAACCCTGGGAAGTTTTTAACGCGGCGGCAATAAAAAAAGCAATGAGTAAAAATACGCTGCCAGAGACATGACTGTTGTCCACGACGCCAGTTATTAATTCTGTTAAAGGCGTCGCTTTTAATACGCTGCCAAAGGCGCCCCCTGCGGCGGTAATAAGTAAAATAGGACCGGCCCTCAAAATTCCCTTGCCTATCCAGTTGTTGAGGTGTTCCTCGTCGAATTCCGGCAGAAGCGCAAGACTCAGAAGAACGCCCACAAGAAGGGCCACCAATGGATTGCCAACGAACAGAACAACGCCGGCAATGTCTCCAGTCCATTCAAGAAATTTTGCGATGGAAGCGCCGGCAATAAGGATAACCGGCAGTAAAATCGGTGCAAACGACTTGAATGCGGATGGTAAAGGGTCGCCTTCTGGTAAAGATGCATCCAAACCGGCATGATTGTCTTCATCAGAAATGGTCATGGACTTGATACGCAGCGCCCACCAGTAGCCCACCAATATGGCCGGAATCGCGGTAATGAGCCCAATCCAGATCACCGTACCAAGATAGTCGGACGCGCCAATGTTCCCCGCTGCAGCGATGGGACCGGGCGTTGGTGGAACGAGCGTGTGCGTAGCGTAAAGGCCCGAGGACAAAGCGACGGTCATCGAGGCCAGTGAAACCCTGGCTCGTTTCGCCACGGCTTTATTCAGACTCGACAGGATCACAAATCCGGAATCGCAAAACACCGGGATGCTGATAATCGCGCCGATCAACGACATGGAAAGAGTCGGTCTTTTCTTGCCGATTGAGTTTAAAACCACATCCGCAATTTTAATGGTCGCACCGGAATTTTCCAGTATGGTACCGATAATCGTCCCAAAGACAATGACCAGGCCGATGTATCCCATCATGCCGCCAAATCCGTTGTTGACGGTCGTAATGATAGTTTGAAGCGGCATCCTTATTAGAAGACCGACCCCAAAAGTAGCAAGGATTAACGAGAAGAACGGATGGAGTTTTAAAATCGAAGTCGAAAGGATGATAAACACAATCGCCCCGGCTAATATCAATAGGAGGATGGGACCTTCGAGCATATCATCAGCCTATTTCGATATGTTCAAACATGAGAATTTCGATGCGTCATGATCATTGCGAATAGAAACTTCTGAAAAGAACGCAATCGACTCGTGTATTAAATTACGAATTGCAACTGATTCCGTAAATCGGTCGCAGAAATTCAACCTGCCATCTTTGCTGGTTCGTAGTTAACAGGCAAAAGCTTTTCCAAACTCACATGTCTTGACGCATCAAGTATCTCTATTCCAACAATTTTGTTGTCTTCACCTATATCGAGAACAATATTGTCTGAAATTCGCCTATTTATAACGTCTTGTTTTTTGTCGTCTAAACGTATGTAAAGAAGGTCAGTTTTGTCGTTATACAAAATGTTCATTTTTGCTCCTTCCATTTTCCATAAAACACATAAACCGTCACAGTTATGATAACCTCATCTTCGAGAGTATAGATTACCTCCACTCGCTTTTGTTCATAATATTTGCCGTGTCGCTTTCTTTTAAATTTATAAACTTTGGCCTTGCCTTTTCGCTTATGTTTTGCAGGAATGGTGAACCCTGCATTAATTACATCCTTAATCTCATCTTCATTTGTTCCACGTTCTTCTGCTCGCTCTAAAGTGTGAGGGTCAATTTGAATTTCCATTTATTTTTTCCAAATTCTCAACAGGATGTAAATTCTGATACTGTTTCTGCTTTATTGCGTTCCAACATCTTTTGCAATATCTGGTCATTGCTTATTACAACCTCAATATATCTTCACAACCTTTTATAGTCAAATATGATTTCGGGACAATCCTCCCATATTTCCTGCTCATCAATTACTCGATGAATTGTACCTTTCACTACATCTACGCCAGCCCATCTCTGTAAAATCCTCGGATTTAATAGCACTTCTTAAATATTTGTTCTAATGATGGACGAACTAGAGCACCACCTTCTATACGTTCTCTCTCATTGATGCTTCCCCTGTGCTTCAATAACTACTTCCTCTCCTACGAAGGTAACTCTATCACGTCTCATAGCGTTTACATCTGCTGCTCCGTCTAAAAGCAGGATTACAGCTTTAGTACGACCTTTGGCAACGGCTTTATGTAAAGGTGTTTCGTACAGTCCATCTGTTATGTTGACATTCGCACCTTTTTCAATAAGTAGCTCAATCAGTTCAAGTTGATTCAGTAAAACAGCACGACTTAATAAAGGATAACCATTCTCATCTAGAACATGGTTCGTAAGAATTTGCCCTACTATCTTTTTTGAAAATAAAAGAGATAATATTTGTGTCGAGTAAAACCGCTTCCATTAATCGC
>JBHHWX010000111.1:0-13711 GCA_046756745.1 bacterium
CGACAATCTTTTGTCGATGTTCGGCGCTAAGCGCCTAACCCTGACAGAGTTGAACTGGAGGAGAAAGTTTATCAAAGCATTTCCAGAACCGAGTGGTCGTTCGATGCATTTAGAGATCCTTGAGCTTTCCCTGCTCTTTTTCATAATGGGCCTCTTTGAGCAAAAAATTCAATTTCCCGGATTTTGCATCCTCTTCGATTTGCCTATCCCAATTTTGCCAGTCTTTTTCTGAAAACCATTGTCTTAATTCAACATAATCCTTTTCCGGAAGAGATTCGATAGCCGTCTTTATTTCATCTATAGACATTTCGAGCTCTCCTTTAGTCTCACAATTGTATGACTTTTCTAAGTTTTAGGCTCTCAAATTTGAGCATAATTCTTTGAGTAATTTAGATATTTTTGTAGTTAAAAAGCAAGTTCATTTTTGGGACAACAGTAAAACCTCAGTTATGGTGATGGAAGTGTTGCAGATGATCGTCACTCTTTAGAACGCGGATGATCAGAATGCACGGATTTAATTAAATCAGGTGATTCACCGTCAACATCGTTACTTCCGCATCCCAACAAATTACGAACCTTATTTGACATGACTCTTCGGCACCCGGATATCATCGATCAGATGCTGTACGTGGCTTGGCGGTTCTGCCGTAAATCTCGATACCAGCAGAGAAATTCCGACATTGAGCAACATGCCGACCGTGCCGATGCCCTCGGGCGAAATTCCTAGAAACCAATTCTCAGCGGTATTCGCTGCCGGATTGATGAATTTGAAATAGATAATATACGCTGCCGTAAAGCCGATACCGGCGATCATGCCGGTAATCGCGCCCTCTTTATTCATTTTCTTGTAAAAGATTCCCAGGATAATCGCCGGAAAAAAAGATGACGCTGCTAATCCGAAAGCGAAGGCGACGACCTGTGCGACAAATCCGGGCGGTCGGATGCCGAAATAACCCGCGATGATCACTGCGGCGCCGGCGGCAATCCGCGCGTACAGCAGCTCCTGTTTTTCGGTAATGTGAGGCCGGAGCACGCTTTTCATTAAGTCATGAGAAATCGATGTCGAGATGACCAGAAGCAGACCCGCGGCTGTGGAAAGCGCGGCCGCTAAACCGCCGGCAGCCACCAAAGCGATGACCCAATTGGGTAATCTGGCAATTTCAGGGTTAGCCAAGACCATAATATCGCGATCCACTGTAATTTCATTTGTCAAAGCGGAATCCTTCCCGGGAGCCTTCGTGCCATAATACTGAATGCGGCCGTCTGCGTTGTGATCTTGCCATTTTACCAGTCCGGTCTTTTCCCAATTTTTAAACCAACTTGGCGCTTCTTCATAAGATTTGTCATGCACGGTATGGATGAAATTCGTGCGGGCAAAAGCAGCCACTGCCGGCGCCGTGGTGTAGAGAATCGCGATAAACAACAGGGCATAACCGGCGGAAAGTCTGGCGTCGCGTACTTTCGGCACGGTAAAAAACCGGATGATAACATGGGGTAAGCCGGCCGTGCCCACCATCAACGCTGCAGTGATACAAAAAATATCCAGCTTTCCTTTGATACCGGATGTGTAAGCGCTGAAGCCTAAATCTCGATTGAGCTGATCGAGTTTTTCCAGCAAGTACCTGCCGGAACCGTCGTTTAAATGACTGCCGAAGCCAATCTGCGGGATGAGGTTTCCGGTGAGAAGAATGGAGATAAAAATCGCCGGCACCATATAAGCAAATATGAGCACGCAATACTGGGCCACTTGTGTATAAGTGATGCCTTTCATGCCTCCGAGCACAGCATAGAAAAACACAATCGCCATGCCGATGCCCACACCAACAGTGATGTTCACTTCCAGAAAACGGGAGAAGACCACTCCCACGCCGCGCATCTGGCCGGCGACATAGGTAAAGGAAACGAAGATGGCACACACGACCGCCACCAGTCGCGCTGTCTGCGAGTAGTAGCGTTCCCCTATAAAATCGGGTACGGTAAATTTGCCGAACTTGCGCAGATAGGGCGCCAGCAGGAGCGCCAGCAACACATATCCGCCGGTCCAACCCATGAGATAAACGCTGCCGTCGCGCCCCATAAACGAGATAAGCCCGGCCATGGAGATAAACGACGCTGCCGACATCCAATCTGCCGCCGTGGCCATGCCGTTGGCTAACGGCGAAACGGTTTTAGCCGCAACGTAGAAATCACTGGTCGAACGGGCTTTTGACCAAAAAGCGATACTGATATAAAGAGCGACTGAGAGAAATACGATGAGATACGTCCAAGCTTGAATCCCCATATTTTTTCCTTTTCATGGAACGAGAGTCGATGCGTTTGTCGCAGGCTAACAGCGAAAAGAAGCTGACGCAGTGCTGCCCGCAAAATGCTATGATATGTTGACATATGCTTTTCAACGCAGAGGATGCCGAGAACGCAAAGTTCGCAGAGAAAAAAAGAGTCAACATAATTATCGTCAAAATCATATTGACGATAATCATTTTGACTCTTTTTATTGGTTTTGAATTTGAGCATTTGTTGTCGACAAAACTGTGTCGATGTTAGCGTTAAGCGCCTAATTCTCGAGCGCTTCCTCGATCACAGCCTGCGCAGCCGCCAATCGCGCAATCGGCACACGATAAGGCGAACAGCTCACATAATCCATGCCGATACGGTGGCAGAATTTGACCGATTCTGGGTCGCCGCCATGTTCGCCGCAAATGCCGATTTTCAGCTTCGGATTGGTTTCCCGTCCGCGTTTCACCCCTATTTCGATGAGCTGACCGATACCCTCCTGGTCGATTGTCTGAAACGGATCGTCAGGGAGAATCTTTTTCCCGATGTAGTCTACTAAAAAGCCGCCGCTATCATCGCGGCTGAAGCCGAAGCCCATCTGAGTCAAATCGTTGGTGCCGAAAGAGAAAAATTCTGCGACTCCGGCGATCTTATCCGCTGTGAGGCAAGCGCGCGGAATTTCGATCATCGTGCCGACCATAAACTCGATCTTTTCGATGCCATACTTGCTCAGCACTTCTTGATAAACCTTATCTACAATCTCTTTTTGATCCTGTAACTCGTGCACGTGCGCCAAAACCGGGATCATGATTTCTGGGTAAATGTTTTTCCCTTCCTGGGTCAACTCGGCTGCAGATTCAAGAATCGCCCGTATCTGAGTTTCAGTGATTTCGGGGTAGCTTATTCCGAGACGCACGCCGCGGTGCCCCATCATGGGATTGGTCTCATGAAGCAAATCCGATCTTTTATTCAGCTCATGCAAATCGATACCCAACTCTTGCGCAAGTTTTTCACGGCCGGCATCGAGTTTTGGCACAAACTCATGCAGCGGCGGGTCCAGCAGCCGGAGCGTAACCGGAAAGCCGTCCATGACAGCTAACGTCGATTTGATCGATGTTTTCATATGAGGGAAAAGTTCGTTTAAAGCGGTGCGCCGCTCTGCTTCGGTATTGGACATGATCATTTTTCGTAAAATAAACAAGGGCTCCTCGGAGCCTTCTCCGTAAAACATATGCTCGACCCGGAACAGCCCGATGCCTTCCGCTCCAAAATCCAAGGCGCGCTGTGTATCTTCTGGGGTATCAGTGTTGGTGCGAACTCCCAAGTGCCGAATCTCGTCGGCCCAGGCCAACAGTTGTTTATAATATTCATTGCGTTCAGGGTCGATGGTCACCAGCGGCAGTTCTCCCTCATAAACCAAACCCCGGGTGCCGTTGAGCGTTATCCAATCGCCTTCATTGAGGATATTGTCCCGGAAATAAACTTGCCTTTTTCCCATATCAATGCTCAAATCACTGCAGCCAACGACACAACATTTCCCCCAGCCGCGTGCAACTAAAGCAGCATGACTGGTCATCCCGCCTTTTGAGGTCAAGATAGCCTGAGCCGGTTTCATACCATGCACATCTTCCGGGCTGGTTTCTTCGCGCACCAGGATGACCCGTTCACCTTTTGTGCCCAACTCCTCAGCCCGATCGGCAGTGAAAACAATTTTCCCAATGGCGCCGCCGGGACCGGCTGGCAGTCCTTTCGCAATCGCATGCCGTCTGCTTTCTTCGGCCGGATCAACCATGGGGTGCAACATTTCATCAAGCTGGGAGGGCTTCACGCGCATCAGAGCTTCTTCTTTGGAAATCGAACCCTCGCGATGCATTTCTACAGCCATACGCGTTGCGGCAATACCATTGCGCTTGCCAACCCGCGTCTGCAACATCCAGAGCTTCCCCTCTTCTATGGTAAACTCCAAATCTTGCATGTCACGGTAATGGGTCTCGAGCTTGGTGCGATAGCCTTCGAGCTCGTGGTACGCCTCAGGAAGCTGTTCTTCCAGAGAGGGAAATTTTTCATTATTCTCGCTTTTCGATACGATGTTGAGTGCATAAGGCGTCCTGGTGCCGGCGACCACGTCCTCACCCTGCGCGTTTATCAGCCACTCGCCATAAAAATAATTCTTCCCAGTCGCCGGATCACGCGTAAAGGCCACTCCGGTCGCAGATCGCTCGCCCGAATTACCGAAAACCATCGACTGCACGTTAACAGCCGTCCCCCACTCATGGGGAATGCCTTCAATCTTACGATAAGCGATAGCGCGCTTCCCGTTCCAAGATTGAAACACGGCAGAAATGCCGCCCCAAAGTTGCTCGTGAGGATCGTCCGGGAAATCTTTGCCCAAAACCTCCTTGACTTTATGCTTCATCTCTTCCACGAGTGTCTTCAAATCTTCAGCCGTTAAATCCGTGTCATTTAAATAGCCGTTTTTCTCTTTGACCGCTTCTAAAAGACTCTCGAGCTGAACACGCACACCCTCGCCTTCTTTCGGCTCGACGCCAGCGGCTTTTTCCATAACCACATCGCTGTACATAGAGATCAGACGGCGATAAGAGTCGTAAACAAAACGCTCGTTGTTCATCTTTTTAATCAGGCCCGGGATGGTTTTTGTTGTCAGACCGATATTCAAGACGGTCTCCATCATACCCGGCATGGAAAGTCGCGCACCGGACCGTACAGAAAAAAGGAGAGGATTGTCACTATCGGCAAACTTTTTGCCTAATATGTCCTCCACATTTCGAATGGACTCCTCGACTTGACTTTTTAGCTCATCCGGATAAGTGCGAATATTTTGATAGTAGTAAGTGCATACTTGTGTTGTGATGGTAAACCCGGGTGGCACAGGCAAACCGAGATTGGACATTTCGGCTAAATTCGCGCCCTTTCCTCCTAACAAGTTCTTCATTTCTGTTGTACCATCGGCTTTCCCGTCTCCGAAAAAGTAAACATATTTGTTGCTGTTCATCTTTCCTCCGTTTATACCTTTCAACCCAGCGGTAGAATGACACCCGCTCTGAATAGTTTATTATTTTATTATTTAGAAAAACGTAACCGATCACAGGGTATTTTTTTTGACAGGATAACAGGATAAACCGGATCTTGAGAATCCTGTTATCCTGTCAAAAATATACCAATTCTTTGATATCCCTGTGATTTCTCAAATTACTTTTGCTTTTCGTCTTTTTCTCCACTTAATAAGGCGCGGTATTCACTTTCGTTCGACAACAAAGTCAACGCTCGTAGAACAACAGGATCAGAGTCAATACTCGCCTCGACTTCGGCCTGGCTTCCCCATAATTTTGCCGAAATTTCCTGCTGAAGCTGCTCTCGGATAAAATCGCGGCCTTTCTCAGATTCTCGGTTCTTTTGATCGAGAATAACCCGGCGAAGCTCGTTATAGGGAGCTGAAATCGACGCGTAATATTGATTCTTTTCTGCGATCTCTTCCAATTCATTGAGAGTGCGTTCCGCTTCAGAAACATACTCAAAATTATTTTCCTTTAAAAATGCTTCAAATTCGTTCAGCATGTCATCTGTTACATCGAAACCACGCTTCAGTTTAGGATGCTTCGTTGCGTAAATGACTGCAAACTGAAACGGCATGGTTTTTCGAAGCAATTGCTGTTCATAAACCGTTAAAGATTCTCTTTCAATGAGAATATCCGGAGTAATCCCGTGCGAGGCGAAAACTTTTCGCCCGTTTGCCGTATAATAGGTCTTCTCCTCTACCGGGGCGCCAATGTCAAGTGATGCATTCGCTTCATCATCCCCATGATAAATAATCTCATCCGGCGCTTTCAGAAATTTCTTTGGATCTTGGATCGAGCGTCCGCTGGGCACGAGATATTTTGCGGTCGTGATTTTCAACCGGGCTTTACCGGTGATGCGTACGACCGTTTGCACCAAACCCTTGCCAAAAGTGTTATCCCCAATGATGACGCCTCTATCGTGATCTTGTATAGCTCCGGCAACGATCTCCGACGCGGAAGCGCTGTAACCGTTCACTAAGATAACCAAAGGGGAATCCTCTAGAATCGGATTTTTACGGGCATGGTATTCTTTAGACGCCCCTGAAAACCGGCCTTGAGTAGAAATGATGAGTTTGCCTTTTTTTAGAAAATTTTCGCTTACACTGACCGCGGTCTCTAACAAACCACCCGGATTTGAGCGTAAATCCAAAATCAGCGATTGCAGACCTTGCTTTTTTAATTTTCGTATGGCCTTTTCGATGTCTTTGCCCGCATTCAGCGAAAAATGGCTTAAACGAATATACCCGACTCCTTCTTTTATGATACGGGAATAAGCCACATCGGTGACAACAATTTCAGCTCGTATCAAACGGAATTCTATGGGGTGCTCCTCGCCCTGTCTTTCAATCTTCAGAAAAACTTCGCTGCCAATATCACCGCGCAATAATGAAGCGACACGGGAAATGCTGAGTCCCTTAGTAGAAAGGCTGTCAACCGCAATGATTCTGTCCCCTTCGCGTATGCCTGCTTTCAAAGAGGGCGTTCCGTCGAAAGGAGGTTCCACGACAGTCGGCCAGCCGCCGCGCAATCCAATTCTCATTCCTAACCCGCCGTATTTGCCGGAAGACATTATTTGCAGCTCGGCATTATCCGCATCTTCGAGTAAAACGGTGTAAGGGTCGAGCGTCGAAAGCATCCCTTTAATACCGGCGCGCATGAATGTGTTTGGATCCACTTCTTCAACATAATTCTTTGCGATTTCCTGATAGATGCGCCCAAACAATTCGATATTTTTCTGAATCTGTAAATAGTAATCCGGACTGTAGGCCGAAACCCAGCCGGAAACCCAGCCACTGACGGTAATCAATACCAGCGTGAGTATAATCATTATCGAAATTTGTTTTTTATTTGACATCACTACCTCCTTAATTACAAATCACCGTAAACACAGAATAGGGAAATAAGGGTATAGGGTATAAGGGAAATAAGGAAATCCCTATACCCTATTCACTATACCATCAATCTTTCGCCTCACAAATTGATAAATCTCTTCGTGAATCACACTGACAGCTCTCGCACCATCGACTATCACAAACCGTTCCGGCTCTTGCTCGGCGATTTTCAAGTAGCCGCTTCTGACCCTTTCATGAAAGGCTTTTTTTTCCCCTTCCAGACGGTCGATACGCATCCCGGATTTAGCTTTTCTTTTTGTGGCTTCGGCAGGATCCAAGTCAATCAAGAATGTCAAATCCGGCGTGATCCCTTCGGTTACAAAGTTATGAATTTTTTTTATGAATCCCAAGTCAATTTGTCTGCCATAGCCCTGATACGCCGTGGTAGAATCGTATAACCGATCGCATATGACGATTCCAGCTTGTTGTAAATGCGGAATAATTCGTTCTGCAACAACCTGAGAACGGGCTGCCGAATAAAGCAGTAGCTCCGTTTTTCGATCCATCTCTTGATGCTTGGTATCTAATAAAACCTCACGTATGCGTTCCGATATTTCCGTACCACCCGGTTCACGTAAAAAAATGACCGGTAAATTTTTAGAAAGTAACCGCTCCTTTAAAAGGTTGGCTTGAACAGATTTCCCAGAGCTATCGATACCTTCAAAAGTAATTAAAAAACCCTTCATGCTGTAGCTTTAAAAGTGAATAAACTTCCACTTGCCGCTTTTAAAACGCCAAAAATTGATTGCGGTTCGCAAGAGCTCATCTGTTAAATGAACCAACCACAACGCCATCAACGAAAAATTCAATGCAAACACCAAGAACCAATTCAACCCGATTTCAAAGGCCAGCACGCTGATAATGGTCAACCACATGAGCCACTTTAAGTCGCCGACGCCTCGTAAATTCCCGATCAGAACGCCGTCTACCGCTTTCGGAATTTGGACTAAAGCAAACACAAACATCACCGATGCGCCGATTTGGATGACCACCGGATCGGAGACGAAAAGCGAAATCAACGGATTCGAAAAAATGACGATCAGCAGGAATACAACAAAGGAGAAAATAAAAACGATGGTGTTGGCTGCAAATGCCGTTTTCTGCGCACCCTCCCGGTCTTCTGTGCCGACATATTTCCCTACCAACGACATCGCGCCGATGCCGAAACCTAAATAGAACATAGACAAAATCGCTTGAATTCTCAGAAAAACTTGATGGGCCACTAAAACTGCAACTCCAATACCGGCTGCATATCCGGTCACAACAAACTGTCCGAATGCCCATACCAATTGTTCGACTGTTGTCGGCAAGCCGGCCTTAAATAACCTGCGAAAGGTTTTAAAATTCGGAGTCGTGAGCTCGCGAAAGGACAGAAATAAAACAGATTTACGGCTTCTCAGCAAGTATAACGTCGAGAAAAAACCCAAAGTATGCGACGTACACAAAGCTAACGCCGCGCCAAAAACCTCTAAACGCGGGAAACCAAACAAGCCAAAGATCAAGACCGGAGACAAAATAAGGTTTAATCCGTTAACCGACAGGTTAATCTTCATCGCATAGCGTGTATCTCCGGCCCCGCGAATAATCCCCAGCGCCACGAAATTTGTTAAAAGGAGTGGGGCGAACATGCCTACTGTTTTGATGTAAATCAATCCGGCTTGCCGTGCTTCCGAGCCGCCTTCTTTTATCAATTTAAAGATAAACGGGGAGCCAAAAACCCAAACGAGTCCGATTAAAAATGCCATGACAATTCCCAGCATCAAAGCCTGTCCCAAGATATGATTTGCCTCCCAATAATTTTTTTCTCCTAAATACCGGTTGATAATAATTGAGCTGCCGACGATAAATGTCAGCAGTACGGTCAATACGACAACGATGATCTGCACAGCCATTCCCACGCCTCCAAAGGCTGCGGCGCTGATTTTACCGATCAAGATTGCCTCGATCGTCCACATAAACGTTTGAGAAGACAAATCGATAACCGCTGGGAGAGACGTTTTTAAAACACTTTTAAGAGGTGAAGTCGTGGCCAATAGGAGTCATTCCTAGAATTTATTTCCACCGTATTAAACAAATGGGGCTGTCCCAAAAGGGCATGAAATGTTTTTGCGAGGAGCGAAGCGACGAAGCAATCTCCTGATGTTAAGCACAAAACCAGGAGATAGCTTCGCTTCGCTCGCAATGACATCGGACTTTTTGGACAACCCCATTCAGCATTTTGAAATCTTAGCGACATCAATCGTAATATTCTAACCCCAAATGGGTAATCAGCTCTTCTCCCTTAACATAACGTAACGTGTTCTTGAGTTTCATCAGTTGGATGAAAATATCGTGTTCGGGATAGATGCCTTGCCCGCTCATCGGGCTTTTGAAATAGAAAGAAAGCCATTCTTGGATCCCTTTCATATCGCAACGCGAAGCCAAGTCTAAGAAAAGCACCAAATCCAAAACGATGGGAGCGGCTAAAATACTATCGCGGCACAAGAAATCGATCTTGATCTGCATCGGATAACCAAGCCAACCAAAAATATCGATGTTATCCCACCCCTCTTTATTATCTCCCCGCGGCGGGTAATAATTGATACGGACTTTGTGGTAAATATCACCATAAAGTTCCGGGTAAACATCGGGCTGGAGAATATATTCCAGTACGCCGAGTTTGCTCACTTCTTTGGTTTTAAACGATTCCGGATCATCGAGCACCTCGCCATCGCGATTTCCGAGAATGTTCGTCGAGAACCAGCCGGAAAGCCCTAAGCAACGCGCCTTCAGCCCGGGAGCTAAAATCGTTTTCATCAGTGTTTGGCCGGTTTTGAAGTCTTTACCGGCAACGGGAACGCCCTGCTGCTTTGAAAATTCAACCATGGCCGGAAAATCCACCGATAAGTTGGGAGCACCATTTGCGTACGGAACCCCTTCAGCAATCGCGGCATAGGCATAAATCATACTCGGCGCAATCGCAGGATGGCTCTCTTGCATCGCTTTTTCAAAAGTTTTTAAATCTTGATAAACCGGGTTGTTGGGTTCCATGAAAATTTCGGTACTCCCGCACCAAACCATCACCATACGTTCCAATTTGTGCTCATGTTTGAAATTTTGAATATCCTTGCGTACTTCTTCCATCAAGTCCCACTTTGTCGCTGCCTTTTTGACATTTTCACCGCTTAATTTTTTGACGTAATTTTGATCGAAAACAGCGGTAAAGGGCTTCACTTCCTGAAGCTCGGGTTTGACTTCATCCAACAATGTTCTTTCTAACACACCTGCGTTTACAGCCGCATCATAACAATTTTCGTGATAAATGTCCCACCCTGCGAAGATCAGGTCGTTTACATCGGCAATCGGTACAAAATCTTTGATTCTCGGTACCCGGTTTTCCGTGCGCTTGCCCAGCCGTATGGTCCCCAGTTGGGTGACAGAGCCAAACGGCTTGGAAATTCCCTTTCGCACCGCTTCGACGCCGGCGATAAAAGTGGTACTCACAGCGCCCAATCCCGGTAACAAAACTCCTAACTTACCTTTCGGTTCTCTGATATTCATTTCGTTTTGTTGCACTTATTTCCTCCTAAGTAAATAATAGATAATTAAACATGTCTCTGACTCCATTAATCCGGTACTCCATTACTCCACTGAATTAGACAAATTAAATGTCCGGATCAATTTTGGGTGCGGCTTTGCCGCGTTAGGGACGATTCAGGTCAAACCATTTCCATTTCTTCTTTACTGAGCTTCTCCTTCTTCTTGCCGTTTTCTTCAACCCAAATGTGATAAACTCTTTGTATTGCCGTAACATTCGCAAATAGGGCGATCAAGGCGATAGCAAGGATCAAAGTTGCTTCGTGAATAAACGAAAGGATCGCGCCAACGCCGATGTACACTACACGTTCCGGACGCTGCATTATCCCGACTTTACATTGAAAACCGAGCGCTTCGGCCCGGGCCCGCACATAGCTGACCATAACCGATCCGCCCAAAGCAAAAGAAAGCGCTATCGATGTCTTATACATATCCGCTTCTATAAAATAAAACGCCATTCCAAAAAACATAATCACTTCGGAATATCTGTCCAACGTGGAATCGTACAACGCTCCAAATTTGGTCTCACGCTTCGTGGCGCGGGCGACTTTGCCGTCGATGATATCAAATGTACCCGCTAAAAGAACGATGGCGCCGGCGGCGGTCAACTCTCCGTATGCGAAGAGCACGGCCGCGCCAATGGTCAAAATAAAACCAATCGTTGTCAAAAAATTAGGATTCAATTCCAGACTGACAAAAAACTCAACGATGGGTGTGATCAGTCTCAGATACCAATTCTTGACCCCATCCGGCAATACGTTGATTTTCCAATTAAAAATATTTTTTGTAGCCAACTTTACTTTTCCTCCTGCTTTCCTTTGCCCTCGACAACAAGAACGAACTCACCTTTAAGCGTCAATTGTGAAAGATGCGATTTCAAATCTTGCAACGTCTCACGATGGACTTCTTGAAATTTTTTTGTCAATTCTCTGACCAAAGCGGCACGACGGTTGCCAAACGACAGCAGCAAGTCCTCAATAGTTTTTCCGATTCGATAGGGGGACTCGTAGAAGATCAGGGTACGAGGGTCATCCTTTAACGCATCGATACGTTTTTTCCTCCCCTTCTTTCGCGGCAAAAAACCTTCAAATGCAAATCGGTCCGTAGGTAGACTCGAGACGACCAGCGCTGAGACAAAAGCCGTTGCCCCGGGGATCACGTCCACAGTTAATTCGTTCTTAACACAAGCCTCGATCAGACGATACGCCGGATCGGAAATACCCGGCGTGCCGGCATCCGACACCAAAGCGATAGTTCTGCCTTGCGTTAGCTTGTCAATTAAGCGCGGCGTTTTTTTCTCTTTGTTAAAATCGTGGTAACTGGTCACCGGAGTATCGATCTGAAAATGTGTTAACAAGACCCTCGTTCTCCTGGTATCTTCAGCCGCAATTAAATCTACATTTGAAAGAACGTCGAGCGCGCGCAGAGTGATATCTTTTAGATTTCCAATCGGTGTGCTGACGACAAACAAGGCGCCTCTCGGCAGACCGGTTTCCAGATCATCCATCGATTGCAATGGTCACATCAAAGTTCAAATTTGGCCTCATCTGCTGCATGAGAGGATTCGCGCTTCCAAGACTTGCTGAGCACTTCTTTTAAACTCTTCCTGACGATATGCATGGCTTCGTCTACCAAAGCAGGCGTCAGGTTTAACGACGGCCGGAAACGAACTGACTTTTGGCCGCACCCAAGGGCAATGGCGCCATTCTTGACCATCGTATTTAAGAAATCCGTTCTCACATCGCCATTGGGAAGATCAAACGCAAGCATGAGCCCCTGGCCGCGGACATTTGTGACCTGATCTTCAAAATCTTCTTGCAGTTTTGTGAGATGGTTGCGAAAATAGGTTCCGACTTTGTCAGCATTCTCAACAAGTTTTTCATGGACGATAATCTCCAAATACTTTCGAAACCGCACCATATCCACCAAATTTCCTCCCCAGGTAGAATTAATTCGGCTGGATTCTTGAAATACGTGATCTTCCACTTCTTCTATGCGCCTGCTGCATAAAAAGCCGCAAACTTGAGTCTTCTTTCCGAAGGAAATCATATCCGGAAGAACGCCGATATTTTCGAAACACCACATTTTCCCAGTCATGCCGACGCCTGTTTGAACTTCATCAAAAATCAGCATCGCCTCTTCTTCATCGGCGATTTCACGTAGCCGTTGAAAAAACTCTGTACGGAAATGATTGTCGCCGCCTTCGCCTTGAATCGGTTCGATGATGATAGCGGCGATATCGTTAGGGTTTTCTCGAAAAGCGTGCTTGATCTCCTGTATGGCCTGATTTTCCAGGGCAATGACATTTTCCCGGTTTTCATCATTCAAGGGGAATGTAATTTTGGGATTGATGATGCGCGGCCATTTAAATTTGGGAAAGTATTTGGTTTTGCGGGCGTCTGCGGTATTGGTTAAGGATAACGTATAACCGCTCCGGCCGTGAAAGGCCTCTCTAAAATGAATAATTTGGCTGCCCCGCTCCTGCTTGACTCCCTTTTCAAAATTCTTGCGGATTTTCCAGTCAAAAGCGGCTTTAAGAGAATTTTCAACTGCAAGCGCCCCCCCGCTGACCATAAAAAGATGGGGTAAATGTTCGGGGATAGCGTGCTGAGAAAACGTTTCGACAAACTCAGCCATTTCCACTGAATAGAAATCGGAGTTTGACGGTTTCATGATCGCCACACTAAGCACTTTCTCCCTGAATTCCCCGTCACGCAAAGCCGGATGATTGTGGCCCACCGGCACCGTGGCAAAAAAACTGAAAAGGTCTAAATATTCACGCTGATTCAACGAGTCGTAAATATAGCTGCCGTGACTTTTCTCCAGGTCCACAACCATGTTATCGAAGCCGTCGACCAGCATGTGTTTGTTTAATGTTGGAAAAACTTGTTT
>JBHHWX010000112.1:0-13689 GCA_046756745.1 bacterium
GGTTCGAAAGCAACTACATTCCAGACCCAGAAGCTAAATGTAGCACTCGTAAAGCTTTTGGTAGAGCCATCCTCATCACGCCTTCCGAGGTGGAACTGCGGCTCTTTCCATTCTATGAGCTTATTCACCGAAGTTGGAGGCCAGGTACTCGCAACTTTGTCCGCGAGGATCCGCACATCAATCTCGGCACGAGCGTGAAGCAGTTCGTATATGAAGATGGAGGTCCCGAGCTCAAAGACCTTTGGGGAGACCGAGGGGGGAGCGTCCGTGAAGAAGTGTTCCGTTGCGTGTTCGCATGCAACACCCTGCAAACCGGATTTGTTCGTGGAAATTTGCAACTCGCGTTTGCAAGCCCAATCATACTATGGGATGATCAGTTCCCAGATATTCCATTCCACGACAATCCCAAGGATGCTAATGATCCTAGTTCAGGCAGAGGGACAATTGGCAACGAGGTAAACTGGCCCCCCACCAAGACAGCTACTTCCTTTACAGCGTTTGGGTGCACAGGATGTGAGACTCAAACGACCCCTTTCCCAACACACCTAGTTGAGAGGCACGTTTCACGTTTGCCCCGACCGTCAATAAAGGATTTTAAAGTATGAAACTCGCCAAATCTCTGAAAATGTGGGATGTTGTTTTCCTAAATATCACAGCGATAATCGGATTACGTTGGATTTCCCTAACTGCAGCGGGGGGAAACACGTCTCTTGTGCTCTGGTTTGCGGCGCTTCTCATCTTTTTTTTACCGCAAGCGTTTGCCGTTATTGAGCTCACAACCAGGCTGCCTGGTGAAGGCGGCGTTTATCTTTGGGTAAAAACAGCTTTTGGAGATTTTCACGGCTTTCTGACCGGCTGGTGCTATTGGACGAATAATTTAGTTTACTTCCCGAATCTTTTGGTTTATATCGCCGGCATATCGGTATTTATTGCCGGCGGCGGTTATGAAGCGTTGGGCGAGAACAAACTTTATGTTTTGTTTTTTTCTCTCGCTGTTCTTTGGGGAGTTATGCTGTTTAATTATGTTGGATTGCGGCTGGGAAGATGGGTGAATAATGTCGGCGGTTTCGGGACTTGGCTCACCGGCACAATTTTAATTCTCTTTGGGGTGATAGCCGTCATCAAGTACGGCATCGCGAATCCGATGTCCGGGGAGAGCTTTTTTACAGGTCTGGCGAGTATGGAGAAGCTGTCGTTCTGGGCGTCGATTTGTTTCGGATTCTCCGGGCTCGAGCTCGCCTCGGTTCTCGCCGGCGAAGTCAAGACCGCTCAAAAAGCCATCCCGAAGGCGGTGGTGATCTCCGGAATTGCTATCACGGCAATTTATATTCTGGGGACGCTGTCCTTGCTGGTTGCGCTTCCTGCCAGTGATATCAATATTATCAGCGGCTTCTTGCAAGGTATCTCAGCCATCGGACAAAGGCTTGGCTTAGGCTGGACATCCAACATACTCGCCTTGCTCATTACTCTTGGCGGCATCGGCGGTATGATGGCTTGGTTTACTGGCGCCGCGCGTATGCCTTTTGTAGCGGGAATCGATCGTTATCTTCCGGAAAAATTCGGAAAAATTCACCCGAAATTCGGAACGCCCTATATCGCGGTCCTGGTTCAGGGTCTGATCGCGAGTGTTTTTATCCTCATGAGTTTCATCGGAGCCACTGTCAAAGAGGCGTATCTTATTTTGCTCGACACGACCATGCTCGTTGTTTTCGTTCCTTATGCCTATATGTTTGCCAGTTACATCGTCTTGCGGGCTCGAGATAACGGTTCACAAAATATTATTAAAATCCCCAAAAATGATCGTGTGGCTTATTTCTTCGGTCTCTGTGGATTTATCACAACCCTTTTGGCGATGATCATGGCCGTCGTTCCTCCGTCTGAAACCACAAGCGTGCTCCTCTATGAAATCAAAGTTATCGGAGGTTTTCTGATGTTTGTTGTTGGTGGGGGTATCATATATTGGTTTAATCGAAAGAAAGTAATGTGACAGTTTCAGCTCTTGGCTGTTAGCTTGTTGGCTGTTAGCCATTGTTCCCAGCACGGCGAAGAAGTAACCCAAAAATCTCTATTACAAAAAAATATTCAGCCACGGATTAACACTGATTGACACGGGTAAAAATACCAATTAAGCCAGTTTATTGAGGTTGTAAAATAGAAAACCAGTTTAGAATATTCAGTATAAAGATTAAACTGCAGAATGATTTTTAGCAGAATAACAAAAAATAATTGTTCATTTCACAAAATCCGTGGCTGAAATAGTCTTAACGAGACTTAATTTATCCACACAGAAATAGCAATCTTAAGGCCAAGGCCAACAGCTAAAAAGCAACAATGCCTGAAAATACAACAATTAGAATTCTCCCTGAGGACCTGACCAACAAAATCGCGGCCGGAGAAGTGATCGATCGCCCGGCATCGGTTGTGAAAGAATTGGTTGAAAATTCCATCGATGCCGGCGCCACTGAAATCACGGTCATTGTGAAAGAGGGCGGAAAAGAGCTGATACAAGTTGTTGATAACGGCGCTAGCATGAACGAGTCGGATTTGCTGCTGGCTTTTCAACGGCACGCAACCAGCAAAATTAACAGCTATCACGATTTGGTTCATATCCGAACGCTGGGCTTTCGGGGTGAAGCGCTCGCCAGTATTGCCTCGGTTGCGAGGGTGGAAGCCCGCGCTATTTTACAAGGTGAGCATTCCGGGCATCTCATCCGGATTGATGGCGGAGTTATGCAAGAGTTGGAAGGGGCAGGAGGGAATGCCGGTACCTCGATCACTATCAAAAATATATTTTATAATACGCCAGCGCGCCGAAAATTTTTGCGCGCTACCAGCACCGAATACCGCCAGATATTAAAAGTCATGAACCGCTTTTTCTTGGCTTATCCGGAAGTCGCTTTTGATTTTGTGAAAGAAGCGGAAATCATGTATGAGCTGAAAAAAGAATCTTTACCGGAACGCATCGGCGCTGTTTTTGGCAAGCGAGTTCAAAACAACTTGCTTCCCATCGAGAATGAAGGGCCTCTCAAAATAAGTGGGTTTATCGGTAATCAGGATACCGTCAGAAGCAGCCGCGGCGATCAGTATCTTTATTTTAACCGCCGCTATTTTTCCAATAAAAATCTGAATTATGCCGTCTTCTCAGCTTTTGGTGATATTATTCCGAAAGGCGCCTATCCAGTGTTCATCGCTTTTTTGGAAATGGATGCGGAGCAGGCTGATGTGAATGTCCATCCTGCAAAAATGGAAATTAAATTTGCCAATGAACAGCTTGTTTTTACCTCACTGCGTGGTGCGGTGAAGAGAGCTTTGAATGTCCAGCAAATCGTCCCAAATTTGTCGCCGCAGCACGATTCACGACAGCCTTTCACTCATTCGGACTTCTCATCCTCGTTTAAGCAGGGGAAACAGACTCCGCCTCCCCGGCCTAATTTAGAGAATTGGGTGGAAAGTACGTTTTTTAAAGAGATGGCGCCGGACTCAAAAGACCAAGAGGCCGGCCAAGCGGTCCCGTCCCCGAGAGATGTCTTTGAGCCGACCAATGTGTGGCAAGTTCATAATAAATACATTCTCTCACAAATAAAAAACGGCCTCATACTGATCGATCAACACGTGGCGCATGAACGCATTCTTTATGAGCAAGCCCTGGAGAGTTTTGAAAAACGCAAGCCGTCTTCTCAGCAATTGCTGTTTCCGCAGCTTATCGAGCTTTCGGCAGAAGACCATTCCTTCCTGCTTGAAATGCTGCCTTTTTTAGAACATGTCGGCTTTGTTTTGAAAGCGTTTGGGAAAAACACGGTGGTTATGGAGGGTGTGCCGTCCGATATTAAAATACGCGATGAGCAAAAAATGCTTCTCAGCATTATCGACGAATTCAAACGTGGGAAGAAAGACAGTGTGGATATACGGGACAATATCGCCAAGTCGGTTGCGTGTCACACTGCAATCAGAACAGGCGAGCCTCTGAGTCTGAAGGCGATGAATGCTCTCATCGATCAACTTTTTTCCACCAAAGAGCCGTATTTTTGTCCTCACGGCCGGCCTGTCATCGTCAACCTCACGTTGGATGAGCTCGATAAGAGATTTCGCAGAAGTTAATTGCACTATGCAGGGCATTACTCTTTTTTTGACAGGATGACAGGATAAAGGGGATTTACAGAATTATTCTTCTCCATGTCAAAACGCTTGGAATTCTAATAATCAGTTGGTTTTTTCTATCCGTTGGAGATAATCCCGTCAAAAATCGAAAAAGACTTGACAATAACATAATTTATGTTTAGATTCGGCGAAATTTGAAATGAGATAAATGGATATCATGCAACGCATTCTTTCTACAAATAACTATTGGTGGCTGTGGTATTGGTATTATTATACCAATAGTGGGAAGGATGCGCCTGGGCGAGCGCCCATTTAGAATTTAAACCATTCTCGAGTCAATCCAACCCACTATATAAGAAATTATGTAGTGGGTTTTTTTATTTAGTGATTGACTGAAAACTCAGAAATAAGCTCCAAGCCCCGTCCCCGGGGCGTCGTAGTCTATTGTTTTGACGAAACCTTAAACGCACCCGGGGACGGGTGCTTAGAGCATTTTTGAGAGTTTTCGAACAATCACTATTTAAGGACCGATTCAATGCATTCATTACGTTTTGAAGAATTCTGTCAGTTGTGCGAAGAGGGCAACGTCATCCCTGTTTATGCCTCCTTTTTGGCTGATCTGCTCACACCGGTTTCTGCTTATTTACGACTGCGAACCCTCTCGGATCAAGGTTTCCTGCTCGAAAGTGTGGAAGGCGGCGAAAAGATGGCGCGCTACTCGTTCCTTGGATGTCACCCTTTTTCAGTGATTCAATATCATGACCATAAAATTCACATCGAAGAAGAGGGAAAATCCTATACTCTTTCTGATAATCTCTTCGAGTTCCTCAAAACCAGATTTCGTGAGTATCGAGCTGTTCGTCCTGCAGGTTTACCGCGATTTACCGGCGGCGCCGTCGGATATTTTGGATACGATTGCATTCGTCTCATTGAAGATATTCCAGATACGAATCCTGACGTTCTTGATGTTCCGGATGCGTTGCTCATGTTTTATGATACTGTTTTGATCTTCGATCATATCACACACCGGATTTTCATTGTCGCACATGTTTTTCTCGATAAACAAAGCGGTTCGCGTAAACAACTTTTTGATGAGGCCAGGTCAAAAATCGCTGCGGTTCAAAAAGTACTGGACAAGCCTCTCATGAACAAAACAACGTTTGATTTAAACGGCTCAACTCTTTCTTCCAATTGTGAACAGCCGAAATTTAGTGACTCGGTATGTAGAGCAAAAAAATATATTGAAGCCGGCGATATTTTTCAAGTCGTCTTATCCAGATATTTCTATAAAACCGTTAAAGCCGACCCATTTGATGTTTACCGTGCGTTACGTCAGATCAATCCGTCCCCCTATCTGTATTTCATACAGTTTAAAGAATTAAAAATAATCGGCTCATCGCCTGAAATGTTGGTGCGTGTCGAAGAGTGCCAGGTCGATGTTCGGCCAATCGCCGGGACACGGCGGAGAGGAAAAAATGAATCCGAAGATCGGGAATTGATGGATGAGCTTCGCAGCGATGAAAAAGAAAATGCCGAGCACGTCATGTTGGTCGATCTTGGCCGCAACGATGTGGGCCGGGTGAGCGAATACGGCTCCGTCGAAGTCAACGAATTCATGAAAGTAGAAAAATATTCTCATGTGATGCATTTGGTCTCAAACGTGCGCGGAAGGTTGCGACCGGAGCTGACGGCGCTCGATGCTCTGAAGGCTTGTTTTCCCGCGGGAACCGTTTCCGGCGCTCCCAAAATTCGCGCTATGGAAATTATCGATGAGCTGGAAACAACGCGTCGAGGAATCTATGCCGGCGCCCTGGGTTATCTCGACTTCATGGGGAATATGGACACCTGCATTGCCATACGCACCATCGTGATAAAAGGGCAGGAAGCGACCTTGCAAGCGGGCGCTGGCATTGTCGCCGATTCCGTACCCGAGCGCGAGTTTGAAGAAACCGACGCCAAAGCCTCGGTTTTGAGAGCGGCGATTGAATGTGCAGAAAGGGGACTTCAATGATCCTGGTTGTCGATAATTACGACTCCTTTACTTACAATTTGGTTCAGCTTCTGGGCGCGCTGAAGGCCCAGGTCCGGGTGGTCAGGAATGATGAATTGCGATTATCACAAATCTGGGATTTGTCCCCAACGGGAATTGTGATTTCTCCTGGGCCGGGTCGACCGGAAAATGCCGGGATCTCCGTCTCTTTGGTGTTAGAAATGGCATCAAAGATTCCGGTATTGGGAGTTTGTCTCGGTCATCAAGCGATTGGAAAGGCCTTTGGGTGCCGTATTGCTCCGGCGCCAAAGTTGATGCATGGCAAAACCTCACAAATACTTCACTCAGGATGTGATATTTTCCGGGATTTGGAAAATCCGTTCAAAGCGACACGTTATCATTCTTTAGTGGTGGAGCGGAGAAGCCTGCCGGCAGAATTAGAGGTTACAGCGGAAACAGAAGATCATATCGTTATGGGGATCCGGCATCGTCACTATCCTGTTTATGGAGTGCAGTTTCATCCGGAATCCATACTGACAATGTCAGGCACGTTAATACTGAAAAATTTTCTTGATATTGTGCAGGAATCGTAACTATTCAGCCTTTGATATCGGAGTGCAACGCTTTAGCGTTGCAGCTTTCATTGAAACAGTGCAAAACTATAAAGTTTTGCACTCCGAAGCTTCTCATGCCTGAATAGTAACCAGAAAACTTAAAAAGGAGTTCTTCTATGATTCAAGAGGCCCTTAAAAAAGTCATTGCAGGCGACGACCTCACGCGCGACCAGGCTTATACGGTTATGGAGGAGATTATGGAAGGCAAAGCAACACCGGCCCAGATCGGGGCCTTTTTGGTCGCTGAAAAATTAAAAGGCGAGACCTACCAGGAAGTTGCCGGATTTGCACACGCCATGTTAGATAAAGCGACGGTCATCGAGACACAATACGAAAACGCCATCGATATGTGCGGCACAGGTGGAGATGGCGCCGGGTCTTTCAACATATCGACGATCGCTTCATTTGTGGTTGCTGCCGGCGGAGTTCCCGTGGCGAAACATGGCAATCGTTCGGTTTCCAGTCAATGTGGCAGCGCCGATGTGCTCGAAAAGCTGGGTGTCAAGATCGATCTTTCAGCCGAAAAAATCTCACGGTGTCTCGACGAAATCGGCATCGGCTTTCTGTTCGCCCCCGGTTTACATAGAGCGATGAAGCACGCCAGCGCTCCGCGGCGTGAGCTTGGCGTCAGAACCGTTTTCAATATTTTAGGCCCAATAGTGAATCCGGCAAAAGTCAAGCGGCAAGTTTTAGGTGTCTTTGATGAAAAATTAACCCGGCTGATGGCAAAAGTGTTGCGAGAGCTCGGAAGTGAGCATGTGCTTATCGTCCACAGCGAAGACGGTTTGGACGAGGTCTCGATTTATGCGCCAACCCAAGCCGTTGAATTGAAAGACGGTGAAATTACCGAACGGCGCTTGCTGCCGGAGGATTTTGGTTTAAGCGCTCCAAGCCAGAACGGTATCTCAGGCGGGACGCCCGGGGACAATGCTCGAATTGCTTTGGATGTTTTGTCCGGGAAACCGGGCGCTGCCCGGGATATCGTCGTCGCGAACTCGGCGTGTGGACTTTTTGTCGGTGGCGCTGCAAAAGATTTCGTCGAGGCTGCGACTCTTGCCCGGCAGTGTCTCGACTCCGGGGCAGCAATGGAAAAAATGAACTCTTTACAAACGTTAACGAACCGTATCTGATATGACTGACGTTATTGAAAAACTCTGTCAGGGTTTATTCTATGCTTCATATAAAGACAAATACTTTTTACATACTATAACAGATATTCTTGCAAGACCCAACCCTGACAGAGTTATGAACGTTGACGAACCGGCTCTGACATGACTGCACTTTTAGAAAAAATTATTCGCAATAAAGAAAAAGAAGTAGCTGAAAAGAAAAAAAGAGTATCGCCATTAGAACTTCTTCGGATGGCGCAAGACAGACCGGAGCCACGCTCTCTTTCAAGACAGCTACGCCAAAGTCACACGGTTGGCGTCATCGCCGAGATCAAAAAAGCGTCCCCTTCGGCCGGAATCTTACGTGAAGATTTTCATCCGGCGCTTCTGTCGCAAACCTACGAGAAAAGCGGTGCATGTGCTATCTCTGTGCTCACAGATGAGCGCTTTTTTAGCGGCACATTAGAGTATTTGGCACAAGTACGGCAATGCGTCAGTCTGCCGATACTGCGCAAGGATTTTATTATCGACCCTTATCAAGTTGTCGAAGCGCTCGCGTACGGCGCCGATGCGATTTTGCTTATTTTGAGCGTTCTTTCTCAGTCGCGCTGCAGAGAATTGCTGGGTTTAGCGGGTGAATTTAAGCTCGATTGTCTGGTAGAAATTCATACTCCTGAAGAGCTGGAAATCGCACTTGCCCTGGATGCGGATTTTATCGGGATTAATAATCGCGATTTAAACTCTTTTCGTGTGGATTTCTCGACCACGGAAAAGCTTATCGTTTCGATACCGAAGGATGTGGCCGTGGTTTCTGAAAGCGGCATCAAATCTCCGGAAGATGTTGTTAGGGTGGGTGAATATGGGGTCGACGCAGTGTTAATTGGTGAAACATTCATGCGCAGCTCAGACGTTGCGGCTACGGTCAAACAGTTTGTGGGATTCGAAAAATGGTCAAGGTAAAAATCTGCGGAATGACGAATTTAGAAGATGCCAACCTGGCTTGCGAGTTGGGAGCGGACGCCGTCGGTTTTATTTTTTACGAGCGGAGCCCGAGATTCATACAGCCTGAAAAAGCATACCCGATCATGTGTTCCATGCCGCCTTTTGTCGCAAAGGTCGGTGTTTTTGTGAACATGCCATTCACAGATTTAATCAGGACGCTTGACGCTTTACACATCGACGTTGTTCAGCTTCACGGCGAAGAGTCCCCCGAGTACTGTTCAAGATTGAAGCGTCCCTGTTTGAAGGTGTTTCGAGTTGGGCAGAATTTCAACGTAGAAATTCTTCAGAAATATCGTGTCGCCGGTTTTTTACTGGACACATTTGAACCCGCTCGATACGGCGGTACCGGCAAAAGCTTTGACTGGCTCATCGCCAAACAAGCAAAAAAGTATGGCAGAATCGTGCTTTCCGGAGGCTTGAAACCAGAAAATATACTCGAGGCAATCCAGGCAAGCCAACCGTATGCTGTCGATACGTGCAGTGGGGTGGAGGCTTCTCCTGGAAAAAAAGACCCGGAAAAAATGGAAGCTTTTTTGACAAGAGTACATTTAGGTGAAGTAAAAGAAAAGTCGAGTTTTACCTAGAGAGGAGTCATCCTGTGAATCCGGTTTATCCTGTCTAATTGAAGCGTCACGAATTTTATCAAACAAAGCACTAAGGAACAAGTGGACCATGAATCAGTTTGAAAACAATTTTGATCTCCCCGACGCTAACGGTTATTTCGGCAATTATGGCGGGAAATTTATACCGGAGATTTTAGTCCCGGCCATTACAGAATTAGAAAATGCATATAATAGCGCCAAAAAGGACGCATCTTTTCAAAAAGAACTTCAAAACATGCTCGAAGAATACTCTGGCCGGCCCACTCCTTTAACCTATTGCGATCGGCTCACCGGGAAATTAAAAGGGGCGAGAATCTACTTAAAACGGGAAGATTTGAACCATACTGGCGCCCACAAGATCAACAACACCCTCGGGCAAATTCTGCTCGCACGCAGAATGAGAAAAGAGCGTATCGTGGCTGAAACGGGCGCGGGACAACACGGAGTGGCAGTGGCGACAGTCGCGGCTAAATTCGGCATGAGTTGTGCGGTTTACATGGGAGAGGAGGACATCAAGCGGCAAAAATTGAATGTTTTTCGCATGCAGATTTTAGGAGCGGAAGTCATACCTGTGACCTCGGGCAGCAAAACGTTAAAAGACGCGATCAATGAGGCCATTCGCGATTGGGTCACCAACGTTCGCTCGAGCTTTTATCTGATAGGCTCGGTTGTCGGACCCCATCCCTATCCCATGCTGGTGCGGGATTTCCAGGCTGTTATCGGTCGCGAAACCAAGACACAAATTTTGCAGCGAGAAAAGAGATTACCCGATGTCCTGCTAGCGTGTGTCGGCGGCGGCAGCAACGCCATGGGGATGTTTGCTCCCTTTTTGCATGAAAAAAATGTTCGCCTCATCGGTGTGGAAGGAGCTGGCTTTGGGTTAACATCGAGTCACCATGCCGCGACCTTGTGCAAAGGCACCCCAGGGGTGTTGCACGGAGCCCTGTCTTATCTCCTACAGGATGAAAACGGTCAAATTCAAGAAGCCCACTCTGTTTCAGCCGGCTTGGATTACCCGGGTGTGGGTCCGGAGCATAGTTATCTGAAAGACTCCGCTCGCGTCGATTATCAAGTCATTGACGACGATGAGGCATTGAATGCTTTCCACGTTCTGTCTAAAACAGAAGGCATCATTCCGGCGCTTGAAAGTTCTCATGCTATCGCACATATGTTAAAATTAGCCCCCACGACTTCGCAAAAAGAGATTATTGTGGTTTGTCTCTCGGGTCGCGGCGACAAAGATATGGATATTGTGGCGCGGCGAAAGCCGCAACCAAAGAAAATATAAACCATTCAATGGTATCGTTCAGACATTAATTAACAAAATCCGTGTTTAATCCGTGTGAATCCGTGGCTGATAATTTTCGGCTTCGCCGCGCTGGGAACAAATAGGAATAGAAAAATGAATCGGCTTAGACGTTTATTTGATCTTCATCACGGTCAACAAAAAAAGTTTCTTTCGATTTTTATCACTGCCGGTTATCCCGAATTAGACAGCACAGCGAAGTTGGTGCGCATACTTGAAGGCGCCGGTGCAGATTTTCTCGAAATCGGCATGCCGTTTTCTGATCCTATGGCCGATGGACCCACGATTCAACGCGCCTCCCAGAGGGCTTTGGAGAATGGGATGACTCTGACCTTGCTTTTGGAGCAGGTACGAGTAATACGTGAGCATTCGTCGATCCCGATTCTCGTGATGAGCTATTTCAACCCGATCATGCAGTTTGGGTTGAATGATTTCATCAATGAGGCGGAACGTGCCGGGGTCGACGGGTTGATTATTCCCGATTTGATACCGGAAGAATACGGTAATTTACCGGAACCGTTCAAAGAATCAAGTATCGGACAAAATTTTTTGATCTCGCCGAACACAGAGCCGTCGCGAATTCTGAAAGTCGACGAGCTGACCAGCAACTTTATTTACTGCGTTGCAATGACCGGGGTCACTGGAGCGCGGCGCGGCATTCACAGTGAGACGGTACCCTTTCTAAATTCTTTAAAAGATCGCGTGAAACATCCTTATTTAGTTGGTTTCGGGATTTCGAAACCCGAGGATGTCAGAACGTTGATTCAATTTTGTGACGGCGTCATTGTCGGCAGCGCACTGATCAATGTGATCGATTCTTTTCAAAAAGAGAATGAAAGGCTCGATGCCTTAAAAAAATTTATCACACAATTAAAACGTGAAATGTAAGGATACTGGACTATGGATATCGAGGATTGGCGTTCTAAAATTGACGCGATTGATGATCAAATTTTACTCTTGTTGAACACAAGGGCGGGCTGCTGTATTGCAATTGGCCAGTTAAAAGAAACGCGCGAGATGCCGGTTTATTCACCTATTCGAGAGAAAAGGATCATCGAGCGCATGGTTACGAACAACTCCGGACCATTTAGCGCGGACGGAGTCCGTCGTGTATTTGAAAGAATTATTGACGAATCTCGCAAACTCGAAAAGGACGAATTAACAAAATGATTCTACCCTGACAGAGATTTTCAACAACGTCAGAAATAAACGAACAAAAGATACGGAGGCATAAAAAATGGTGGTCGTAATGGAAGAAAACTGTGAAGAAGACAACATTCAAAAAGTGATTTCGAAACTTACGGAGCTCAGTTTTGATGTGCATCGTTCTACCGGAGTGAATCAAACGGTGCTGGGGGCAATCGGAGACAAACGCGGTTTAGACATCCGGTCTTTGGAGGTAATGCCGGCGGTGAAGAAAGTTGTCCGTATTACAGAACCGTTCAAACTCTGCAGCCGGACTTTTCAGCCCACCGATACGATTGTCAAGGTAGGCAATGTCGCAATAGGCGGCAGTCGTTTAGTGATGATGGCAGGACCCTGTTCCATTGAAAGCCGTGAGCAAATACGGGATGGCGCACAAATGGTCAAAAAGGCCGGCGCGACGATTCTTCGCGGCGGGGCTTTTAAACCCCGCACGTCTCCCTATAGTTTTCAAGGTCTCGGAGAAGAAGGTCTGCGTTACTTAAGAGAAGCCGCACATGAGAATGACATGATATGTGTCTCGGAAATCATGGAAAACAGTCACATTCCTTTGTTGGTTGAATATGTCGACATTCTTCAGGTAGGGGCGCGTAATATGCAAAACTTCTCGTTATTACGTGAGTTAGGGAAAATCCGCAAACCGGTTCTTTTAAAAAGAGGGATGGCAGCAACCATCGAGGAAATGTTGATGGCGGCAGAATACATCATGGCAGGGGGGAATTATGACGTCATTCTCTGCGAACGGGGTATCCGCACATTTGAGAGCTATACCAGGAGCACACTTGATATTTCGGCGATTCCGATAGTCAAAAAATTGAGCCATTTGCCCATTATTGCGGATCCTAGCCACGCCACCGGACGCCGGGATAAAGTCGCCCCCATGGCTCGCGCCGCGATTGCAGCGGGAGCGGATGGTTTGTTAGTCGAAGTTCACCAGAATCCGGACCAAGCTTTGTCTGACGGAGCTCAGTCGCTTTATCCCGAACAATTTCAACGTTTGATGGCCGAACTCATGATTATTGCACAGGCGGTGGGGAAGGAGTGGTGAATTTACTTGCAAGTTAAGGTTGAGCTTTTTATGTTATGACTTCTTATCTTTAGCTTGGATTATTCCCAACGCGGCAAAGCGCAAGCAATAAAGAGCGCACGCAAAGTCGCAGAGACGCAAAGAATGCGCAAAGTTCACCGGTAGTACTACAATATCTGTTGTAGTAAACCTTGACGTATTAATATATAACATGTTAAGCAGTTGTCGACGAAAAAACAAGTTCTAAAGCAGAGTACACAAAGGACGCAGAGAACGGTGATTTGCCTTTGAGAAGCTTTCCATGTCAACTCCTAACTCTCATAATATTAGATGGTTAAGTTTTTCTCTGCGTAACTCAACGTCTTTGGCGAACTCTGCGTTAAATTGTTTTATGAATAGTTCAGGTTAGCACCTTTTTCACAAAAATCAAAAAGTCAAAAATCTTGTGAATCTCTATTTGCGTATTCCATTTTTCTTTTTGGTTTTTGCTTTTTTAGGGAGGCTCAATGAACTTTGGTTTTATCATTGACAATCGTAAGTGCATCGGCTGTCACGCATGTACTGTCGCCTGTAAAGCCGAACATGACGTTCCTCTCGGTGTCAATCGCACCTGGGTCAAGTATGTTGAAAAAGGCGAATTTCCCCACACACGCCGTCTTTTCTCCGTGATGCGGTGTAACCATTGCGCCGATGCGCCCTGTGTCGAAATATGCCCGGTGACGGCGTTATACACGCGGG